>NZ_JBVVPQ010000053.1:23684-52453 GCF_055811695.1 Bradyrhizobium sp. MI1.3
TCCCCAATTCCCTTGCACTGCGACCGTGTCGGATTGACCGGCCGCATGCGATGCGTGGGCCGTCAAGGTCCCGCCGAACTGGGTGCCATCGACTGAGATGGTGTAGAGCGCGTCGCCGAGATAGGCATCTTCGCTGACCTTGAAGACGAGTTGATCCGGACCGGCACCGATCGCTGGTGATGACCCGCTGTGCAGTTGTGAAGAGCTATCGGCCGAGTTCGCCTGCGGCAGGGGTGTGATCGCCGGCGCCGTCGTTCCGGCCGACGCGCCGTCATGGAAACCGAAGGTCTGTCCGAGTACGTTTCCGATCGCGCCTTGCGGCAAGTTCGTTCCGTTGAAGCTGACCGAGTCCAGATAGAGATTGCGGTCGGTGTTCGGGGTCCCATCCCAACGATCGTTAAGAAAGTGGACCAGAACGGTATGATTGCCGGATCCCCAATTCCCTTGCACTGCGACCGTGTCGGATTGACCGGCCGCATGCGATGCGTGGGCCGTCAAGGTCCCGCCGACCTGAGTGCCATCGACCGAGATGGTGTAGAGCGCGTCGCCGAGATAAGCATCTTCGCTGATCTTGAACACGAGTTGATCCGGACCGGCACCGATCGCCGGTGATGATCCGCTTTGCGCTTGTGAAGAGGTATCGGCCGAGTTCGTCTGTGGCAGGGTCGTGATCGCCGGCGCCGTCGTTCCGGCCGACGCGCCGTCATGGAAGCTGAAGGTCTGTCCGAGTACGTTTCCTATCGCGCCTTGCGGCAGGTTCGTTCCGTTGAAGTTGAGGGAGTCCACATAGAGATTGCGGTCGGTATTCGGGGTCCCGTCCCAGCGGTCGTTAAGAAAGTGGGCGAGGACGGTGTGATCACCGGATCCCCAAGCCCCTTGCACTGCGACCGTGTCGGACTGACCGGCTGCATGCGATGCGTGGGTCGTCAGCGTCCCGCCGACCTGGGTGCCATCGACCGAGATGGTATAGAGCGCGTCGCCGAGATAGGCATCTTCGCTGATCTTGAAGACGAGTTGATCCGCACCGGCGCCGATCGTTTGTGATGACGTGGGTGTTGTTTGGAATGCGCCGACGGCGGTTGCCGCACCGTAAGTCCCAGGATCGTAACCGTCGGGAGATAAGACCGGATCCTGAGAAACAGCCGTGGCCGCCGGGTCAGCAGAATAAACGCGGACGTAATCGATCTTGCTGGTGATAGGAACCCGGGCGAGGTTTGCGGGCTCTTGCGTGGCCAGATTCGCGAGGAGATACATTGGCCCATGCATGTCGCTCGGCGTTGCGCGAGTCCCAACCAGCTGGCCATCGATATAGAAACTGATCTGGTCCTTCTGCCAATTCACGCCGTAAGCATGATAGCCGCTGGAAGTTGCTAATTCGCTGTAAACCTGAAGCAGCGTTTGCCAGTTTTCGTTTGGCTTTTGGTCTGTTGTGTGGATGGTGCTGTATACCCCTTTATTCCAGACGCCGTAGTGTTCAACCACATCCAGCTCTTGCCATCGTCCGAGCCCGTTCGGGTCGGGAAGGCCTTTGTCAGGCAACAACCAAAATGCATCCCAGGCACCCGGTAGCGAAGAGAACTCTGCCCGTATCTCGAAGTAACCGTACTCCTGCGAGAAATTTCTCTGCGTAGTTATCAGTCCGGATTCCCAGCTTCCGGGGACGCCGAAAGGAGTACGATCCGGAACAGCCGCAATTGAAAGCGCTCCTTGGAAAACGGAGAAAGGATCGTATCCTGAGCTGGGATCGACGAACGAGCTTGTGCCGAAACCAACGTCGGACGCTGCGTCGCCGCGCCATTCGGACCTGGTGTCCGCCCATTTCGTCCCAGCGCCAGTAAATGAAATGCTCCTTGAATCAAATTCATCGTCAAACGTTAGCTTGTAACCGCTAAGATCGATCATCGAAATTCTCCGCCAATAAGGCCATTGAGCGGTGAAGGGAATAATCGGACGAGGAACGAACGCTTCGAAGTTTTTGCGCTCAAAGCTTCAGATCGTTGGTCGCGATGTATTGATCGTTGGACGTCTCGGACGATCAGAATAAGGTGCGGGTCAGACAGCTCACACGGGTCCGATAGTCCTTTCCGAGATGCCCGGGCTCGCATTTAGTAGGGAGTATCACCAGGGCCTTTCTCGACTATACGCCCGTCATGGCTGGAAGTGCATGGTGATGGAAATGAATTGCTGCACTAATTTTGTGCGATCATTGGGAGGCTCGGGACGGTGATCGCACGCCTTGGATCATGGCTGCATCAACTCCTTGGAGTCACACCAGTGTTGTCGACTTAGAGCATGGACCTTGTGTCCGCATAAACATACTCACCTGATGCGGCTCGCCGCATGCCGGTGGGAGGCTGCAATGTGAGCTGCGGCCCGCTCGATGCACAGGTCCTGTCAGCCAATCCCGCCGTGCGCTCGAATTCAACAGGGCTGAGGTGGCAAAGATGTTGGAAAGAAGTACCAGGCGAGCCAGCGCTATGCCGCACACAGCTCCTGCGACCTTGATCGGTGCATTCTATCAGGGCCATGCCAATCGGTGGTTAGTAGCTGCGGCGTCTCCAGCAGGATCGCGCTTCCAACCACGATCAGAGCTGCATGTGCAAAACGGTTTGGGTAAGCAAGCGCAAATACGCACCCCAACACCACGAACGCGGAAAAATGCTCGAGATGAGCCGGCGCGGTTTGAGAACGATCAGAAATCGGACCTGGCGTCAAGAAAGCCACGATCCCGAGCGCGAGGCATCCCGCGACGAAACAGTAGCGGGGCGCGCGACGATCTTGCAACCCATGGACCGGGGACCGCATGGACCAAGGCTGGATCAGCTCTCCGCAGGCAGAAAATAAACCGAACTCTCGCACGAGGTTCAATGCACTCCGAGCGAAGCGATCAGTCCTTCGCTTGAGCAGTTGATGAAGAATGCCGGCGAGCGGCTAGCCGTCGTGGCGGGTTGATGATTGGGCCTAATCATCCGCAGCCGGGCCAAGCTAGGGCCAGCTGTCGGTCCGCGTTCCCACCACTCTTTTCCGCATCCTTGAGAGCAACAGGAGCAACTGCGGATGGCGCAAGCCGCTGGCGTGCTTGATGCGCCATCGAGCTATAGCCTGCCTGTCCAATGTTGCGGGTCCTGATTCGATTGTGCGCGCAGCAGAATGTATTGGTCGAAAGCTTCATTGAAGCCGAGAACGGCCGTACTCAGATTGTCGAGAACAAGAATAGCTCTTCCTTCTAGTACGAGCAGAACAAGGTGGTGTTCTCCGGTTGCGCGAATACCAACCTCGGCCAGGAGAAGAGACGAACTCGGCCAACCCGCACGCAGCAGCAGATGGCGCTTTGTAACAGCATAATCTCCGCAGTTTCCTTCATGAGGAGAGACCTGCCAGTCATAGTCGTTTCGGCTGGCCGATAGCGTCTTTGGTACGATACTGAAATTGACAACCGAATTGATCTGGTTGAGCTCTCGCCATCGCTGACCACGAGAACGGAAATCTGTGATCCGGAGATCGCGGTGTTGCTGGCAATCTTCGGGATACCGGGCGCAGAATAACGCGAACGAAAGGGGAGGGATGACCCCCTGCGTGTCGAAGCTGGAATAGGCGGGCTGGCAGCAAGCGCAAAACATCATGGCCAGCATGCACAGAGCACGTCTGATCATCGCAATTAGCCTAGCAAAAGATCTATCAGCCAGATTGTATTGCGGTGCAGAAAAAAGGCCATATCAATTGTGCGGCAATTGGTGCCCAAGCGCGAAGCGTCGCTGCCATCTTCGATGGCATCTCCAAGAGGAATAGGCGAGTGGGCGCTCGCAGTCGCTCCCCGCAATGCGGTCATGGCAATGCCGCGCTGACGTACCGGGTCTGGTCGGAAAGCGAGTGTTCTATCTCCGGAAAAAGCTCGGAAGCGGGGCTATACCGCCGGCAAGATTCCGCTACACGAGCCGGCTCCTGATGCGCAGGTTCAATGCATGGCGGTTTGGCAACCGAGCATCAACAGCAAAAGACCCCGCAGATTTTTGGCTCAGCGCCAAGCCGATTGTCAAGTTTGTGCTTGGGTTAAACGCGGCTCGGGACTGCCCAGGTAGCGCTGGTTCCGGATTTCCAGGAGCAGCAGGACGCGCTTGGTCTGTGCGGCATTGAGCAGACCCTCAACAGGATGAACAGCTCGCGCGCCTTGGCGTGGACTTCGACGTTGATGGCGTGCTGACCGAAGCCGTAGGACGACAGCCGGGCTTCGATTTCGTCGGCGGCGATGGGATCGCGCCGCCGGCTCCAGGCGTTCTGCAGGGTGTAGTACTCGGCCTCGTCCGCGAAGTCGGGCGCGATGCCGACCAAGTCGATCCGGCGCAAGGCCGCTGCGATCGCCTGTTGATGCTGGCTTTCAGCAGCAGGTAGCGCAAACATCGGTAGCGCTGGATCTCCCAGCATAGCTCGGCGATATCGATCGCGAGCAGCCATTCGATCGCGGATCGCGGCGCGAGGTCGGCAAAGATCGCTTGCCGCAGCGCCTGGTGGTGCTCGCGGCTCTCACCGGGCAACAGCAGGGGAGGCGGCGCCAGCACTTCGAGCTCAACGGGCATGGCGCTGACCGTGGGCTGCTGTTCGGTCTTGAAAGGGCCGTTCATCGCCGTCTCGCCTTCGCGGCGACGTGTGCGGACATGCTGCTGTCGACGATCGTTGCCGGGCTGGCGATCCCGTGGACGGGGCTTGCCGCCCACAAGTCCTGCGCGACCGGCAATGGCGCGATCTGCATATCGGACCACCAGGCTCGCTCGTTGCCGTGCCGGTGCAGGTCCTGGTGATGGGTGCGGCACAGCGGCACGACGAACTCGTCGCTGACCTTGCGGCCCAGGGATCGCGGTTGCGCGAACTTCAGGTGATGCGGATCGGACGGAGACTGCTGGCAGACCAGGCAGGGCTGTCCGCGCACAAACAGCCGGTGGTCCTTGCTGCGCTTGCGCGGCGGCTCCTTAGGGAAGGCAAGCCCCGCCTGTTGGAGGTTGCGCTCAACGTCTGATGCGGATGGCGGCGACGAGTCGGGGGCATGGACTTGCCCCGCCTCCACGGATAGGTCCTGCGACAGGCCATTGGCGACGAAAGAGGCGGCTTTCTCGACGCGCATCTGGTAGGCGACTTCAACTAGGCGGGCGTCCACCTCCAACAACGTGTTCTTGAGCGGCAGGCTGGCCTTGGCCCACCCCAGCAGGTCCTCGTTGCCATGCAAGGCTTCCAGTTGCTTCAGCAGACGCTGCCGCAGGTCTGCGGAGGCTTGCGGACGGAGCACCGGCGCGCGATTGAGGACGCCCTTGGCGGGCTTGACCTTCGGTCTCGTTTGCGGCGTGGTGGGCGGCGGCTGATTGGTGATCAGATCCGGTGCATCGAGGTCGTCCTCGCCGGCAATGCCGACCAGCGTGAACAGCGCATAGCGGCGGGCATAGCTCAGCGCGGCGCCCATCCGGTGCGGAGCCACAGTTTCGGCGACCGGACACACCGGCCAGTCCGAGGCGATCCATTCGCCGGAGCTGTGGAGCAGGGTGGTCGTGAGCGTGATCAGGCCTGTCGCGTTCTCGAGGGCAGTGGCCTGAACGGTTGCGATCTCGTGCTTGCTCAGGCACTTGCGCACGATCTCCAGTCCGCTCGCCAGTGACGCATAGCGGAAGCTGCGGCTTTCCTCCCGGGGGAAGGGAGAGACGATGGTGGCCGTGAGTGACTTCTCGGGATTTTCCAGTTCAGCCTGCGCCCGGGCCAAGGCGCCGGCGATTTGGCTGATGGATTGACTGGATTGCTGCATCACTGGCTCCGTGGGCTGGCCAAATAGAAATTAGCGGCGGCAGACGAGTTCGATCTGCACGCCCAGCACGACGCCGGCGGCGACGATCTCATGCTCCAGGCGGGCGATCAGGACGGTGAGAAGCGGATCGTCGTCGCAGAGCGATCGGAAGCCGCGCACCGGCCCCAGAGCTCGGCCAGCAGCTCAAAGGCGGCCTGGTAGCGCTCCGGCGGATTGCAGGCGGGATCGAGAGGGGCAAAGTCGAAGAACGGCGCCATGGCCAGACTCCGGAAGCTTTAGAACCGGCGGCACGGCACCGCGGGTCGGGCGCATGGGGCTAGTCGAGTGCCGTCAGCTCAAAACTGATCGCACCGGATTTTGAGCGTTTCGCCCGCAGTCCATGGCCGGTTGCCTCCTTGGCGTCTTCGGGCACCAGCGCCTTCAGTTCACCCTTGACTCGCTCATGCTCCAGCGCAGGCGCGCGCGTTTGCCGATAGATCCCGGCGAATTCCGCCCATGAGTTTGAGCCGGTCATGTCCACCACTCGGATCGCCTCAAGCCGCGGCCGCGGCGGTTCAGCCCCAAACAGTTGTGGCGGTTCGCCGCTCTGCACGCAACGCCAGAACTTTTTCTCGGCGGTCAGCAGCAGATGCTGGTACAGCGGATCGGCGTGGATCTTGATCTCGACCCATTTGCCGCCGCCGGTGATGATCGACAGTACCGCCGCGCGGGCGGCGACCACCCACATGTTGTGTTGCAGCTGCGCCATGTGCTTGTCCGCCGCCGCTTCCTCGGAGAAATTCCAGGGCAACATGAACTTGCTCTCAAACACGTCGCCGGTTTGGTGGACCCGCCCGTCCAGGGTCGCACCCATCCACCGATGGACCGGATGCAGAACCCGGCGCTGGATGTGCTCAAGCGCGTAACCGCTTTGGCGCTCGTACCACGCGCGGTTGAGGTGCTCGGTCGCTGTGCCGAGCTGGACGATGAGGTCGGCTGACAGGTCCGCCGGCTCGACTTCGCCGCGCTTTTCTTGCCAAAGCCGGACCAAAGTCTCAGCGTCGCTGCCCATGATGATCCTAGCGTCGCTTCCCCCAATAAAGTCCCGGCGGGCTTGAATAACCTTTGTCGAATCAGTTGCTCGCATGTTTTCCTCTCCTCGAAATGCAATCATATCTTACGTATCGAATGATATTTAAAATATCATATGATTGGCGTAGGGGTCAAGCGTGAAAACTCCTTTAATCAGCGCTCAGATTCGCGCCGCTCGTTCTTTGATCCGATGGCGAGCCGAAGACCTCGCCCGTGCGTCAGCCGTCGGAGTTGCCACGATCCGCAGAGCGGAACTGGCGGATAGTTCCACATCGCTGACGGCCGCGAATGATCAGGCGATCCGCCAGGCTTTGGAGACCGCCGGCGTCGAGTTCATCGAAGAGAATGGCGGAGGCCGCGGCGTCCGACTCCGGAAAGCAGCTAGCGAGAAACCTCGCAGATAACCCTCCTAGAACGAGCGTTGGAATTGGTCTTCGAAGCATCGAGAAGGGCGCGCGCCTCTCGGATCGTCTTCTGCAGATTGCCCAGGACTGAGCTAGCTCCTAAAGGAAAACTCATCGGCACATCTGAGTATTTGTCCAGTAGGTTGCCGGCCGCCAACTTCGGTGAAGCCACGCTCCTGCGCGATGGAAGCCGTGGTCCAATCGCCCACCGGCGCTTCGATGCGCTAATTGGAAGAAGCGCAAATTACCATCGCTCCAGTTGCTGACGTTCGGGCGCGAAATTGCACGCGAAGCCTATCGTGATTCTGCAAGGGGCAGCGGATCCCGCCTGCAGCAACTGCTTTGCTGATGCGCTCGCAGGGATCGGTGAGCCTCTGCAATTTTTAAGGGCAAGAGCTTCATCCACACCGTGGCGAGCGCAAGCTGGCGCCATTGCAAATCCGCGTGATACGAACCGGATCATTCCCGGATCACGAAGCTGAGCAGCCGCGATCACGGGCAGGGCTCAGTGGCGATCGCCAGGCGCGCGGCGCAGATCCTCTTACTTTTCTTTAACAGTTGGCGTGCCACTTTTTTGTTGGAGCTCAATTTCGTTATGACTCGGATTGGCTCCGTTCCCAGAGGAGTTTTCGGGAAAACAAAGCTCGTCGGCAACAGCTTGACGAGGCCAATATTCCTTTGTTTTCGGAGAACCAAGATGCCCAACACAACAGGTATTTCTTTTCTAGCGAAGCCACCTCTGCTGCTGACCGAATCGGCGCAGGAGTTCGAGCACCTCGCGATGGCGATGGTCGAGCGCATTGCGCCCGACGGGATTCTCGCAGAGGTCCTGGTCAACGACGTGATCCATGCGACGTGGGACATCCTTCGCTATCAACGCTGTCGAACGCCGATCATTCAGAGTGCGTATCGCCAGGCGCTGATCAACCTGCTGCAACACGCCACCGGTCTTGACGAGCTGGAAGCCGAGCTCCTCGCGAACGGATGGTTCAAAACCAAGGCGGGCAAGGAGGAGGTAATGAACTGGCTAGGGCCTTACCATCTCGACGAAACTGCGATCGAGGCCGAAGCGATCAAACTGCTATGCTCGGAGCTTGAAACGCTGGACCGGTTGCTGGCGTCGGCCGAGACCCGGCGCAACAAGGCGCTGCGCTTGCTTGCGGAGCTCCACGCAGCCACCGCCAGACGGGCACGCGAAGTCACGCACCAGCTGATCGAGGCAGAGAGAGGCGCTGATGGGCGATGTCCCGACGCGGCAGAATAAATAATGGCGAGCGAGCGGCAAATCGCGGCGAACCGCCGCAACGCCGGCAAGAGCACCGGACCGAAGACGCGCGCCGGCAGGCAGCGTGCGCGGGCGAACGCCTATCGGCATGGGTTGACCGCGGTGTCCTCTCGCGAAGCGCGCGAGGAGATTGACGCGCTGGCGCGCCAGTTCGCCGGCGAAACGGCCGATCCGATCATGTTGCAGCGGGCGCGGACCGCCGCGCATGCTGAATTTATTCTGGCGCGGATCAAGCTGTTGCGGATTGCCTGGATCCATCGCACCTACGCCCTGGGGGCGCCGCAGGACGCGCCTGAGGAGGTTTACAAGCGTGAGGTTTGGGCGTGGATCCGAGACGGAACGCCAAGGCGTCTGCCAGAGGACACCATGCCGCCGCCCGGACCCGAACGCCTCGCAGAAGCGATCCGGCGTAGTCTGCCAGAACTCGGGAAACTCGAGCGCTACGAGATGCGAGCGATGGCGAGGCGCAACTGTGCCATTCGGCAATTGGTGCGCTGCCGAGCGGGGTGAATGAACCCAATTTGGTTCAGTTACCCTCTCCCGTCGCGCCTCGGTTGCTCGGTCAATGGAACGAACAATTTGAGCGTTCCTCCATCAACTCGGTGGAGCTTAGCTCATCTAGGCGATGCCACTCACAGATTCAAAAGGCGATCGCGGGCTCAATGACCGGCTTTTCATACCTGCTCATTTCAGGCGGAGGGGGAGCGTCGGGCGCTGCGGGTCGCGGGCCTTCGCGCGTTGGCCCGCGCGCGCGAGATGCGCGGAGACACAAAATGTGCAGAACGAAGCCAATTTTGTTGAATCGATTCAACTCAGCTCCGCAAGTTGACGCGCTCAGACCCCACGTCTGTGTGATGTCCGTGGTTGGGATGTCTGAGATCTCCGGCATCCCCTACGCTCGAAGACGGGCTTCGATATCGCTCGCAGCAGAGCATCTAGTTGCTAATCCAGCGCGTTTTGGATGGTGTGAATTTCGGCTGCATTTTGGAAGTCCGGGACAATGCCCGCTACATCAATGCGGCGAAGCGTCATCTCGATCGCCTTGTGGCGATAGGTGTGCAGGAGCCTATGTCGCAGAATCCGGTAGCGTTGCATCTCCCAGGAGAGTTCTGCGATGTCGATGGCGAGCAGCCATTCGATGGCAGATTGAGGGCCGAGATCGCGGAAGATCCCTGACGCTGTTCAGGGTTGAGCGGACATGTCGCGGTAAAAATTAAGTCACCGAACCAGCCAGCGCGGGGGCTCGGCGACAGCGCTGATCTTCGAAGGCTCAAAGCTCTCTGCACATCGGGGATGTTGTCTGTTCTTGACCTTGACCCAGTGCTTCTGCCGACCGCGCCGGCGGTCCCGGTGCTTGGATACCAACCCCTCCAAGCCCATGCAGCAGCCGCCCGATATAGGTCAGGCCCGAGCCCGCCGCTCGACTGGCGCGGCTGAGCAGAGAGATCGCTCGCCGCGCCGATTAAATATTGCGTAATAAAATGAAATTAAATGAATTAAATAATGGACGAGATTTAAATTTGGATTAGGATGCGAATGCTTGGCGCCGGACGCACGCGTCAAGGACCTCCTTGGAAGCGGCCCCATCATCCTGCCCCTGCCCACGCCGTCCAAAGGATGTAGGGGCCGCTTCTTTGGCAAATTGGGAGGGGAATCATGCAGTTCCTGTCATTGGGTGATTTGTTTTTCATCTCCGCAGCAACGGGTACGCTCCTATTGGTCGAGGTCGGAGTTTTGATCATTGTGGGAGTGATCTGAGCCGGACGTCTTCCGGTCAATATTCCATCGTCGCGGGCGTGGGCCTGGTGCGTGCCTCTCTTCCACTCCTACTGGGAGGGGGTCGAGTGGGCGGAGAACCATCGACGTCATGCCTGCGGTCCCGAATGATAACGTAGGCACCTGGCCTCTACTACCGTTTCCGGATCGCTGGTACGCCACCTGTTGATCTGTGATGCGGCTCGGTCCTGCGGTGCTCAGCACGTAGCAGGCAGGCGCATTTTTCCAAATTCGGTCATTGCGCGGCTGCCGCTTGCTGTCGTTGGTGGTGAAGGCCTGTGCCTGACGTGTATGCCACCAAGGCGACGTTGTACGCCTGCCAAAGCGTATGCCGGTCGAGATCCGGGAAACACTTCAACACGAGTGGTTCAACGTCAGCGGCTTGATATGCATCCAGGCATTGAAGAATGACGCAGCTGACGTCGGCGATGCTGTGGTGTTGCATTTTCATTGTTCCCGGTTATGGACATCAGCTGGCTCGGCGGCCGCGGTCTCTTGGTCTGTTGCCAGGACGACAGGTGCAGCCACAAGCTGAAGCAACCGCCGGCAGACATTGATCGATGGCCCGATCACCTTAGGTGGGGAGCCTCGCTCGCGCGCTGGGTTTGCGGCAAGCGCGGCGCCCTTGTCACAGCCGGTCGCGACCCGACGATGATGCGCGCTTAGTGAGCTCTGATGAACCGCCAGGTCCGTTGGTATGGTGGAGCTGTTCGAGCCGCCTGTCGAGTTCTTGCTTTTTGGCAACGATCCTCGCGGCGAGAATCTGATCGACGTCGGTGTAGAGAGCCCACAACTCATCGAGGGACATCTGCTCAAATTGCGGTTGGTAATCACGAATGTCCACAGTCCGGCCCCCGGCTGGGGCGGGTAGCAGCGAAGTCAGTCTTGAAAGCCCGGACCCTTACGCTGATCAGATGATCGCGTTGCTGGCCGGGCCGACCGCGCTGCCCTCATAAACCGCCTTCCCAGCTCTAGTTTCGCGTGTCGCACCGACGATTCTGCGCTCGGCCTTGGCTACTCGGTCTCTAAGGGTCTCAAGTTCGGATACCTGAGACGCGAGTGCCTCACAATGTTGGTGCAGAGCGAAATGACAACCATCCAGTCGCGCACGAGCGTCCATTGCACGCCCCTCTATGGTACTGCCCCAGAAGACGTGGCCCGCAATTGGGACCACCGCGAGACTAGTCAAATTGACCCATCAGGTCTGTTCGCTTTCGCACATTCGCTGTATGCTTTCCCTCCGTGGATCGCCACGCGTCGAGTTGCTGCGAGCGGCAAGCAAGATATTGCTGCTGACCTGCCGCTCGGGCCTCACGGTTTTCGAATTCGCACAATGGACGGCTTCCAGGCGACTGCCACCGCAGACAAGCCGGGCCTTGGATCTCGCGATCGCACAAAACACCGCCAGCACCGTCTACGGCCCCGGCATTTAGGGTTGTGCTTGGGCCGCTGCGATCTGCGCGCGTTAACCTTGATCAGCCGGATGTAGTATCCCGCGCCTAGGAAAATCGGCAGATCGCGCTTGGTCGATGCGACGAGATCTCTGCTTGGCCTTGGCAACCGAATCTCGAAAGATCCTGCAGTTCGACAGCTGGAAGCGAGCGCCGCCGCGAAACGCTGGCGCGGGGAAGCGGAGGAGCGTGGATCTCAACACGGGGCTGTCTCCGGGCCCGAATATCGGCTCGCGCGGCTCTTTGCCATCGGGCAGTTGATCGTTTCGCAAGAGGTTAGTTTCAGGGCGTCTGCTGAGCACTGCGAATAAGGCCGATCTGCGCGGCTTTCATGCGGTGGTTCTCGCTCTTTCTGGTAGCAGTACTTCGATTGCGTAAGGCGCGAGCCGGATGTCGGTCTCGCTCTCCGGCTGGTGATCCACGGGGCTTCTTCTCTCTCGAGAGAGCAAACTTGGCCGCTAGGCGTCTGAACAATGAACGCTTTGCGACTTGCATAGCTGCGGGAAGGCAGCCTTCCCCTCGTTAGTGCCAAAACAGCATTCCTTTGTCTTGCTTCTCGACTCACCAGTCTGACTTGACGAGCGATGCGGGAAGACTCAGCCCTCAGCCGCTATGCGGGGCGGAGCAGCGCTTACGATTAGACAAGTGCGCGATTTTGGTCTTCTTCACGAAAATCCAATTAAATGGCAAGTGACGTCCGGCGATTCAGGAGCGCATCGCGTCGATAGCGTGTGCGATTAAAATGCTCACGCTCAAAATAACTAGAAAAATGAGCAACCAGGTACTCACGTCCACCTCCTGTCTTGGAAGTGAACCTTCCTGTTTATGCACAGTCAAAGGCATCACGTAGGGAACCGCAATTTCAGCGGCCGCTGAGGATTCATTGCCACACGGCGGGCTATCGTCGGAACGCCAGGAAAAGGAGTGTGCCGACGATGGCGGTCGCGAGAAGTGGAAACCAAATGTCCGGCACTTCAGGGACTCCGACTCACTGCGTCGGATTAAATGCGAGTTGCGCCGTTAATTCTTCTGGTTTTCACTATTCTCCACAGCTCAAACAGAAGTGGCCGCAACTCGAAACGAATATTTGCGGTATTATGTTCGTGGTTTGGCGTCGTCAGTATTCTGAGCGGTTCGATCTCGCGTGTTCGTATAGCTAGCCGGCCTCACGTGCAGATCCATTTCTGGTCAGCAGTTCCAGGTTTAACGCATCTCGGTAGCATCAAGCTTAACGAGTGACATTCGTTGCCAACTTGCCGAGACGGAATATCGTCGCGTCGATCGGGCATTTTTGTTCCCGAACCTCCAGTTAGCGGGGGTTGCCTGAAAACGGGTTCGATTTCCATGATTCGATATTCGTCTTATGGAAATTCGAACTATCGTGCACCAGCCGCGCAGTTCTCCTATCCCAGCGCGCGAGCGATATCGTCGGGTCGATTTCCTGCGGCGGCCAGAGCGATCAGCCGCTGATGATCTTCCGGCGTCCACCTTCTCACCAGTGGGTAGCGTGACTGTTCCATCGCGCCAGCGGCCCCCAGCCTGTTGCACGCCTATGCCTGCCTACAGTTCGCAGATTCGCGCCCAACAAGCGAAGTGGGCTGCTGGTCGGCGATCGGCCAGAATGAAAGTGCTGCTGCTGGTCGCGGAGCGAGGCGCGCCGGTGATGTTCGCCCGGATCGGGGTCGTGCGCCTGTGGAAAGCGCACTGGAGCGCAGGGGGGCTTCAGGAGCGCCCCAGGGCCGCCCACTCCATGCCGACGACGGCGTAAGGCCGGCATGATCGCCTACGGCGTTGCCCAAGGCACCGCCTATCGAAATGCCACCGCCTTAATCGTCATGATGGTGGTGGTGGTGGTGATGCTCATGCGAGCTGCCCCCGCCAGACCGCGCAATGGCGTTAGACGTCAGCGATGTTGATAGCAGGAGCGTCATCGCTGGAGGCGTCACGACGGCAAACCTGCCGCAGGTCTTTAAGAACTCGCGGCGGTCCTCGTCTTCGGTGGGGCTTGGCATGCTGAGCTCCGGTTGGTGGCGTGCGGATATTAAGCCGAACGAAATTTAAATCAATTAAACAAATCAAGTTCCTTTTATAATTTAAAGGCCGCGAGCCGGCCTCAGGTCAGGTGGGTGTGTCCGCTACCGGACAGACCGGCCGTTGGTTGTATGTTGCCGCCCGACGTCAAGAACTCGCGATTGAATACAAGGCCCTTGCTAAATCATCCGCTATTTCCACCGAACGAGCAATTTTGTTGAAGAGCGTCGCAAGGACCCTCACCGGATTAGCTAGTCAATTGGACCGGGCTTGCCTCTCTGACGAGAGACGAAGCGCGTCACGCACGAGCCGCCGATGATCGGCCCTTGGGGCCGAGCCCGGAAGACGGCCAACGTCTTTAGGATGTCCGCGTCGGCGACGATACAGCCGAAAGCCACGCCTTCGAGCGCGCCAAGAAGATCGTCAGGAGCGATGGTGCACATTGGGAGACGCAAGATCTCAGACAAGAATTCACAAGACAGCTCGGCAAAGCAGCAGATGGGGAGTGTCCACGTTGCGCTCAACATTGAACAGCCCGGGCAGTGCATCCGAAATTCAATACCTCCTATCGTTCGCCCTACGCTCAGTTCCAGAATTAACTTGCAACACGAACATCAAGCTTAATTCCAGACCGTGATTGCGGCCGCGCGCTAGAGGACTAGGCTTGCGCACACGGACATTGTCCTTGTCCGCTCCACCCCAGCGAAGTCGCCGCACCATTATATTCGGTGCAGCGACTTCGACGCTGGACAGTCGCGCGAGCTTCACTTGAGAGAGCAGCCGGACCACGAAACGCTTGATCTCATCGAGATGCGTCGCCGACTTACGGCGCTCCGGTCGAAACACTCGGACAATCTTTTAATTACTTCGCTGTTGAACCGCTTTTTCGTGAAAGTCGCATTTCTGCTGAAGCCAACAGACCTGGCACACGAGCAATATCTCAAATGCGAATTCGAACGAACGTTGATAAAAGTCAAAGAGATTGCTGCACGGACGAAATCTGACTGAAGGCCGCACCAACGCGTGGCTCTGGACCCGATTGGCCGGATATCCGCCACTTCTCTATCGGATCAGCCAGTAGCGGTTGTCGGCTTTGGGCGCGGGTGCCTGAACAATAATCTCCGCATTCGTCTTCGTCCTCCCTTATCGGGTGCTGCTGCTATTCCCGGGGCTTGTCGGTAATCTCTCGCACAGCCAAGCTCAGCTCCAGCTCTCTGAGCTGCTCAATCAGAAGTTCTACGACCTAGTCGTAGTCAGACGCCGTCAGCGAATGCACGCCTCGCAAGGCCAGTTGGTTCTGGAGGATCATCGCCATCATGGCTTTACCGCTCATGGGCCCTCTCGTCAGGAAACAAGATCGTCATAAAAACAATCAGAAGTAGACGTCTAAGCTTGCGGATGCGCAACGTCCGTAAGAGTACGGACAACGTAAGGCAGCAAATCCCTTTGGCGCCGCACAAACGGTAGAATGTGTCGCGTGTGCGCCTTCAGACTAATCCGTTGGCAAAGGAGGCGTCGGGCTGCTGGGACTCCACCGGATCAAGTGTAACGTTTTCGCAGGTAAGGCCAGGTAGGATGGAGCTTTACTCGCCGACAGGCCAGCCACGAGATTGCTAATGACTTCGGATTGCAATGATGAACTAGCGGCTATCGCTCGAGCAATCGCAACCAAGCAGCTTTATATCGAAAGTCAAACCATCTTGATCCAGGTGCTCGAGCGTGACGGACACGACATGCTTGAGCAAAGAAAAGCTCTCGGTAAGGAACGATCAGACCTAGCAACACAGATCGCGCGACAATTTAAGCTGCTAGAGACAAGGTGCACATCGGGCGCAGATGATCTCGTTGCGGCTATAATGAAATGATAGAACGTCGAAAGCTGGAGCGCATCGATGTGGACGAGGTCGCCTACATTTCAGGCGACGGCGCCAGCTTACGCTGCCGCGTGGTCAACATGTCGGAAGAAGGGGCATCCGTTGAGCTTCCGTCGAAGCGGCACGTGGCCTCCACATTCAAACTAATGCTCGAGAAAGATCGCATCATCCGAAGTTGCCGCCTAGTCTGGTCGAGTGGAAATCTTATCGGGGTCTCGTTCGAGGATCTTTAGGCGGAGAAGAGTCAGTTAGCTCTGCCTACAATGGAATTCGCGGTTCTTTCGCTGGCATGGATGGGCGATGTCAAACAATAGACCGGAAATCCGTTCGTGGTCCCCCGAGGAAGAAGCGCAACTTCTTGCGCTATTCCGCTATTCGACAGTGGCATGACTGCAAGCGAGATCGGCCAGCGGCTAGGCCGCACGCGCCTCGCGGTCTACAGTCCATTGCAACGCTTCCATAAGCAGCAGGGTCGAGTAAGCCGCTAGCGGACGTGTCTTCGCACAGCGGGCCGGTTAGTCATCCAAATGCCGCATGGATGTGATGCGTGTAGAGGCAACCGTCAACCAATTGTCGAGCCCTCTGCGGGAGGCGAATACACGATCTGAAATAGCGCACCATCTGCAAACAAAAAAGGTCGCGCCCACCGGGCGCGATCTTTCTCGAAGTTCGCCAGAATTCGGTCAGGAATTCATTGCTTCTCTTTGATAACGGTCGTGCTGCTGGTGCTGCTACCAACGGTGCCTTCGTCGCAGACTTTGGTCTGCTTGATGCGGTCTTCAGCTTCGACGCGGCTCTTAAAGGCCATCGGACCGATCTGCGTCACGACTTCCTTGTCCGCCGGGCGCGTGGTGGTAATGGTACAGTTGTGGCTAGGTCCTTGCACGACGTAGAACTCGTCAGCAAGTGCTGGAGCAGCCCATCCGACGATGAGCGCGCCAGCAAGAAGGGATGCTTTCATTGTCACCTCTCTGTTGAAGTACTGCCCAATAGAGGACGAACGGATGAACAGAAATCCACCGTGCTACTGGGCGCATGGTTAGATTACCGCTTCTCCGGTTCTGTAACTCACCCGAGATTTCGAGGTTCCACGAGTTCTGGTGCAAACACAGGTCAGCACCAGGTCGAATTTAGATTTGGAGCGCACAGGGGTGCCTGAGTGCCTGATGCGAAATTCCAAGGTGAACAGGGCTACTCGGAACGCTGAACTTGCTCGCGCGTTGTGCGTCATCGAAAGACTAAAGATTGAAGGAGCGCGTTATGGATCGCGAGCACGTGAAAGGCGTCGCCGATAAGGCCAAGGGCACGATTAAGGAAGGTGCTGGCAAGCTGAGTGGCGACAAGGACCTCCAAAGAGAAGGTAAGGCCGACAAAGCCAAGGGCGCCGTGCACAACGCCGCCGGTGACGTTAAGGATGCCGCGCGGGATGCAGCAGACGCCATGAAGAAGTGACTTCCCTTATGTTGTTGGGATTGACACTCGCCGCTTCTTCTGGGCGGCGGTTTTGTTTGCGCTATCGAGGAACCGCGCGCCTCTGTGCGGCGGCTTTATCTTCCTTTCCTACCCCTCGCATCACGACCTTGAGCACATGAGCAACGGCTCTTGCAGCGCCTTCGCCTCGTCCCATGGCGCGCGCACCTAACGCCGGTTAAGGGATTGGTTACCGGTCACTGTCACGATTTACATACAGTCGCATTATGCGGCAGCGCATTCTGAGAACAGTCTATTATTTCGACACGCCCGGTTGGCGGTCTCTTTCAGGAGACGCCCCAATGCTTAAGGGCTTCACGGTCTTCGTTGTTGCGCTGATCAGTACAGCGCAAGTGGATCAATACCTAACCCACGGTCGGTACACCGACGCGGCCATGGCTATGCTGCGGCAGATCGGTCGCGCGTTTGGATTTTAAATAGTTCTTTTGCGACGGAGACCCGTCATGGACGGCATCTCATGGGCCGATCTCGAAAGGGATGAACAACGCGCAATTGCGATATTGGGAGCCGGTCTCGACGCATTTTACTGGCGCTTAGTAAGGCAATAGTTCGGACGCTTTTGTCCCGGCCAGGCTGTGGAAATTCTTGCAATGACCTATGGCTGTACGGGTGACATGGCGCTCAGCCGAAGGTGTGTAAGACCACAGCATAGTGGTTGCAACAATGAGGAAGGCAACGGCCGCGATTGCAGATGAGATCAGACGCTTCATGGGAAACCTCCGGTTTCCGATTGAAGGTTCGTCCGACAGTTCGATTAAAGGTTCAATGGAAAAAGCCAAAATCTCGGGCCGCTCATGGAGTTCCATTTGAGACGTCAGGGCAGCCCGCCCGTGCTAGGCGGCATGCCCACCCGCAATCGTGACTATCTCGCACCCCGCACCCTCCGAAAAGTCCGATCCGAATGGTTCGGAAACACCCCGGCATCGGTGCGAAGTTGTCGACATAGCGGTTGACGACGCGGAACAGCGCGATAATGGCGGCTTGGTTGCTGGTGATCAAACGCGCAAACGAGAACACCCGCTCGCCACCTACTCGACGTCGATCATTCGCTCCTTGGTGATCCGCAGGCTGCGGACGTAATAGCCTTGTGCCTGAACGGCTGACTTGATTTCGTCGCTGACCTTGAGAACTCGTTTCCTGCTCTTCCGCCACTTATGTGCAGAGTAAAGCACGGGCACGGGAGAGCCTGAACTTAGAACGAGCAAGAAGCGCCTGTCATTGCGATAGACATCATACATTTCGCCCCGCGATCATGTTGAAGTAAGCATGTCTGGTCGTCTCCATGGACGAGCTTAGTATCGCGAATGGCTGTGCGGGTTGTAAATCTGCAACGTCCGGGATCTCTTCAGCAACGTTCCAGATTGGGAACGAACTTGGTGCAAGCTCGGCCGTGGGTATTGATCAAGCTCTTGCGAGCGGTCGGGTAAGGAGGCTATCGAATTCCGCCACAACTGCGTGAGCAAATGCGCGGATGCTCGAAGTCCCCCGCTGCGATCACTGCGAAGAAGAGTTCGCGCCAGAAGAGCTGATAGTTCTTGCGCCACCGGCCGGGGACGGCGAGTTGATCTGCGGTCGGTGCATCGAAGTCAAGCTCCGTCGGGCCGTCGCGAAGCTACCGCGCGGTGATAACTGATGCTCCAGCGCATCAGGATCATCTCGATCCCACAGCTTCCGCGTAGGCGGTTCATGAGCGCGAGCGCAATCCAGCCTCGTCGGTAGCATCAAGCTTAATGAGTGACATTCGTTGCCAACTTGCCGAGACGGAATATCGTCGCGTCGATCGGGCATTTTTGTTCCCGAACCACCAGTTAGCGGGGGTTGCCTGAAAACGGGTTCGATTTCCATGATTCGATATTCGTCGTATGGAAATTCGAACTATCGTGCACCAGCCGCGCAGTTCTCCCATCGCGACCCGCTGGAAGCCGAGTACCGTCAGCTCATCGAGCTACGAGAGCGAGTCAGAAAGGCCGAAGCCACGGCCTCAAAGCGGTTTACGATCGCGACAAGGAAAAGGAATTCGCCGCAACGAAGATGAATCCATTGGCACGCATCTGTTCGATGCGCGCGGCGGAGTTCGTGGCGTGCAGCGCCAGGGTTGTAACCACCAAAGTCAGGTCGTCGAGAGTGGTCGAGATGCCTTGGTGGCGGGCTTGGGGGAGAAGCGTGCAGTCGGGGGGACTACGACCGCTTTGAATGGGCCCGCGAACCGCGAGGGCCAGCTCCGTCGGATTGCCGGGCGATGCGCCGCCGTCCGTCTTTCCCGAAGATCCTCGACGGATTAGAGCCCTGTGCGCTGTCGCCGAAAATCCGCCCTCCGGTTTTCATCTTGTGGCCTTGCTTTGGTCAAACCGGCGTTGGGGAGTGTGGACTTGCCCGATTTAATGCCCGGCCTCGGTCCGGGTGACATTGGGTGCGATGGGGAACGCCGATGCTTTCGCCGATTAAACCGATATATCCCGGCTCACAAATTCATAGTCCCGCGCTCTCACCGGAAGACGTCGAGCTTGTTGCGCGCGCGGATGAACGGCTCGTCCACGCCTATGATCAGATCGCACGTGCAGATGAACAGCTGGCGCGTGTCAATGAACAGCTTTCCAAGCTAGATCAGGATGGCACGCGCCATCCTTCTCAGCCGAAGAATTCCGCGAAATGGTTTCGACCACCTGACCGCGGGGCGAGCTCATCGCGCGGAAGGCCGGCACTGCGCGGCCTGATCGGTCTGCTGTTGGCAAGCGGCATCTGTGTAGCTGCTCTTGCTGCGCAGTCATCTTACGGTGATGCGGTCAGAGCAATGATGTATCGGTGGTCCGCGCATGCCGTTTCACCTTCGTCGTTGCCGCAAGAAAGAGCCGAGATCTCCTCGGCTCTGCCTACCACTCAGACGAGTGCAACCTATGTGGTACTTCAGCAACCGGGGCCGCTGACTACACCGCACGATGCGATCCAGGCAGCCGCTGGCCCCAGTTCGCCGGAGCTGGCGCCGACGCTCCAGGGATTGTCGGGCGACCTTACGAACCCGCAGCAAGCGATCGAGCAGCTCAAGGCCAACCAAGATCAAATCGTCCGCGACCTTGGCCAGCTCTCCGACCAGCTTACGGCGGTCCAGGCACAAATGGTGCGAGACAGAGCGGATGCCGGCGAACAGCTCAGAATGGTCCAAGAACGATTGGCCGGCATCACCACTAACGCTTCCGAGCAGATCCTACGCCCCAAGACGCCGGTGCCGTTGCCCAGGCCAATTGCCGCCACGATCCGCAAACCTGTGCCAACCGTTCGGCGGGCGCAAGACAGGGGGCGGCCACACGCGCCGCTGCAGACCGATCAAGCCGTGCAGGACTAGGGATTAACTGTTTCCAACGCGTCTGATCGCTGCGAGACCTCGATGCGGAGGGCAGAGGGCGCTGTTGCTTGCTCCGCAGCTGTCGCCATCGCGCGGCTTGCTGCCCATAGTTCACTCGCAACCGGGAGGGAGATAATCGTCCCAATGTGGGGGATGGCGACCGGCGCCTTTTGGCGCGCTCCTTCCCTGTTAGATTGGGGCGGGAGCGCGACTGGCGTTCCCATCACCGGAGCTCTCCGCGGACGCTCAGATGGCACGCTCCTTGCCAATCAGTCGGACCAGTGATTTTCGTTGCGAGGAGACGTCTAGCAATGGGACCAAAAATTCGAATCTTCAAAGGCCCAAAGCCCAATCTGGCACATGTTACCCGCAATCTGATGCAACTACTCGACGCGCTCGAGGATCTTGAGGAGCTGAGAGAGAAGGTCCGGCTAGCAGAAGCAACCCGAGTGTTACATTAAAGCGGCCACCTCCGTCAGACCTGCTGACTAATCTGCCAATGGCACCTTGAATCGGCAATAGTAGCTCGCGCGGTTTTGCGTTTTGCGTGCGACCAATCGAGGGCTCGCGTGCGGTCCAGCACTATGCGGCAGAACCAGCCATGGCGCAGAGGAACCGGGCTCGGGGATCATGGTTAACGGTTTGGCAAAGGAGATCGTCCAATGCCCCATGCCGCCCCTTTGGTGCTCGCCGCCATCGTCGCCAACTCAGCTCTTCTGGTCCTCGCGCCAGGAGGCCCCGCAAATGCGGGGTCCGCGGGTGCGGGCACGGGGACAAGCGCGAGCAGCGCCAACGCTGGTCCGTCGGCGCCTGCCGGAATGGGGACGAATGCGGGTAGCGCCAGCGCTGGTCCCTCAGCGCCTGCCGGAATGGGGACGAAAGACGCCGCCACCGGCGCAAATCCGAGCACTACCAATCAATTGAACAATCCGAACGTTGAACCCGCCACGCCGACAAAGTCGCGGACGGCCGCACAGGCCGCAAGAAATGCCGGGGTTGGCCACGCGCAAAATGGCCTGCCGATCGGGGCCATTGGGACGGGTACGAGCAACGAGGACCAGATGATCATCGGCCCATTACCCACCCGAAACGCATCAGCCCCGGCAGCACAGGCCAAAGGAAACATCAGTGGTGGTCACGCGACAAATGGTCCCCCGGTCGGAACGTTTGGAAAGGGCCCCAGTCTTTCGGACCAGGTGAGCCGGCCGCGCGCCGCGCGAGCTGGCGATAAAGTGCTGGACGCCAAAGCGCAGGTCGAGCGACGAACAACCGTTTCGCCCAAACGCGTTCCCGGCATCACAAAGCGGGGTTTGTAGCTGCGAGCGACGCGGCGAGCAGACTTGCGACCGAGATCCGGTGGGGCGTGGCAGGGCCTGGCGCCGCAACTCGCCTGCCAGAAGCCGGATAATTGAATCATTCAATATCGCGCCATTTAACTCAAGTCACGGTGACCTGATTTGACCCGCGATTGAACCGGTCCTGCCGCGGCGCGCGCCCGCCCAATGGTCGACGCACAGCAGCTTGGTGCCGTAGACCTGATGCGCCGAGGGGGCTTTGACGTCGTGGTCCGTTGATCGTGGTCGGATTCCGGCGAATGCGAACAACGGCCGAACCACACGACACCTTGATCCTGGTCGGCTTGCGCGTCGCCTCTCAACTCACGTGGCCCCTATCATGGTTCCGTCCGAAGCGCCGCTTAATGGCTTGGACAAACGGAAACACGAGGACGCGCGCAACTCTTCCCGCACCGAAGCAATAACGCGCTGGCGACGGACCGTCCTATTGATCGGTGCCGGGGACGGAGGCCCTCCGACCGTCTCGGAGGGGAGCGCGGCCTTCGCGCGGGCACGACAGCCATCACAAAGAAAATGTTGATCAGCAGCCATACCCCGAAAATGAGCAGGATAGTACGCACAAGGAAGCGAGCATAAACCGGAGCCCGTCGCGAGGAGCCACCTTTGCGCAGCCGGGCGAAAACGGCCTCGACATCCACCTCACTGGGACGCCGACACCATCGGATCCCAGCGCATCTAGGGACACAAAGAATCAGTCGAAGCCTGGTCCGGTGCAAAACTCGGGTCTGTGCGGTTTCAGACCTTGATGTACCTTTGATGGCACCCTGGGTGGACCTGCGGCAAGGTCGGAATGACGAGGCCTCGCGCCGCGACCACCGGCCCGTCCATCCAAAGTTGGTCCCACGCGCGACCGTGGCTATGCACCGCACGGTGAATACGCGGCTAACTAACAATTAGGAGAACCAATATATTGTTTCCGTGGTTGAATCATCCGTCATCCCGGAAAGCAAGGTTACTGTTTGCGTCGAGGATGAGTTTAGAACCTGAGCCAAGATGATGAAGGACCTCAGGCGACGATTGGAAAAGCTCCGCGCGGACGCCAGAGACTTTGCTCTTATGAGTCAGTCGGCGACGGATGCCGAAAAGCGCGCGCTCTTTCAACGCTTGGCGGATGAACTCGCCTTCGAAGCTCTTGAGCTTGAGGTCATCGTAAAACAACAAGGGCACTCGGATTCCAGCGAGCAGCACGAGGTCGTGGAATTTAAGCCATCCGCTCAGAAGAAGCGCGGCTGATGCGGAAAGAGGCTGGGCGGTCGGCTTGTCTTCCTTATCCGTCCCGCGCCCTGAACGATTTTGAGCATAGCTTCCACCAACGGCCGCTAAGGCACCTTCGCCTCATCCCATTGCGCGTGGATCCAGACGTCGCGCGGTTCATCAGCTCGGTCAGCTCGACCCGCGGGGCCGGCCACGTCCCAGGCGGCGTCCTCGCTCAAGCATTTGAGCGCAAGTCGCAGCATCCGGAGCTGCACCTCGCTCAGATCGTGCAAGGTGACGATCGGCATCGCAGCCGCCCAGCAGCTCGGTCTCGGCGAGGTACCAGCGCCCAGCCGGACACCAACCCGTCGCGCGGCATCGACGACAAGGGGAAGAACGAAACCGCACATCGCGATGTTGCATCGGACCGCCTTGGCAAGAACTAAGACGCGGACTCATAAAGACGCAGCCATAGCCTGATCGACGCGAGCTGAACGAAGGCAAGGTAGTTGGCGGCCAGCCTGTCGTACCGCGTCGCCACCCGACGACATTGTTTGATCCGGTTGAAGAACCGCTCAACCCGGTTGCGAGCGCGGTGGAGATATGGGCTGAAGCAGATCGGATCGCTGCGATTGCTCTTCGGCGGGATGTTGGCCCACGCGCGCCCTTCTTCATGGCAAGCTCCCTGATCCAGTCCGCGTCATAGCCACGGTCCGCAAGCAACATTGACCCGGATGTCAGACGAGACAGCAGTTTTCCGGCAAGTCGAACGTCATTGGCCTCACCGGGGCTCAGCGCCAACCGTACCGGCAGACCATTGCTGTCGACCACCGCATGGATTTTGCTCGTCAAACCGCCGCGGGACCTTCCCATCGATTGGCGCTGGTTCCTTGCGATGCAGGCTCCATGCTGATGTACGCGGACAATGGAGGTGTCGATCATCTGGGTAGCGGCATCATGGGCAGTGGCAAGCGCTTCTATGATGCGGCCCCAGACGCCAGCCCGCCGCCGCCTGACGAAGCGGTTGTAGCAAGTGGTGTATGGCCCAAACGCCGCCGGCAGATCACGCCAGGGTGCTCCTGATCGAAGGATCCAGAAGATGCCATTCAGGACCCGTCTGTCGTTCACCCGGGGGACGCCACGCGGCTTGTTCGGCAGCATCGGCTTGATGGCGGTCCATTCATAGTCAGCGAGTTCGTAGCGCATGATTCGAGCTCCAGTTCGTGAGTTTGAATCACGACAATCCGGCCAAACGCAACGCTCATGGGCAGACACAGGTACGGCGCTTTTGGACAGGAACGGACATCAACCATCCCGCACTCTGTGCCAAAACTGTCGAAAATGACCCAAAGCAGTCGTTGCTGGAAATCAACAGGATTGAATGCTCCACCAACCGGGCCGCAATGCCGGGGCAACCGGGACATCGTCAGAGTGCGATTGTTTCCTCGACTACATGTTTCAGCGCCGTCCCCTCAGCCGACAGGGTCATTCGCAGTTTGAGCTTGCCATCTTTCACCGCCCCGCTGCGCACTAGGTTCTCAATTTCACGCTGCGATGTAACTCCGACATGCTTCAGAAATTTACGGATAGCCATATTGAAGCGGTCTTCATCGAACTCGGCGGTCATGGCTGTTCTCCCTGGTCGGTCAGGCGATGTCTAACACGAGGCGAGCAAAGACCCAACATCGAGGCCCAACTCGCGTCACCGCCGACTTCCTCCTCAACCTGATTGCCTACAACGTCGGCCCGGAGCTGAAGACTACACCCGAGGCGGCGCAAGGTCGGCCGTTTGAGGTGGACCGGGCACGGCTGGCGCTGTCGCCGACCGCCGCTTGTGACCCATGGCGGAAGTAAAATATTCCTTCGAAGACCGCTGAAGTCATCTTCCATTTGTTCGGTTTTGGCGATTACACTGTTGCACTCGTATGGTACCCATTTTTTTGCACGGAGAGATTTCATGACCTTGTCAGACGTCACCCGCCGCAGATTGATCGGCAGTCTCGCGGCCGGAGTAAGCGCGGTCTCGGTAGCTTCATCAAGCATCAGCAGCGCACGTGCTCAATCCCCGCAAAAGACTTTTGTTCTTATTGGCGGAGCCTTTTACGGAGCTTGGTGTTGGCATCGCGTCACCGAGAGGCTCGAAAAGCAGGGCCACAAAGTCTATGCGCTTACGCTTACGGGATTGGCAGAACGCTCGCATCTCCTCAGCAGAGACATAAATCTCGACACGCACATCACGGACATCGCAAATCTGGTCGAATGGGAAGACCTCACAGACATTTGCCTCGTTGCCCATTCGTATGCCGGATGTCCCGCATCGGGCGCGCTTGAGCGCGTCGGAAACCGTGTGTCATCTATCGTCTGGGTTGATGCAATAAAGCCCGCCGACGGGGAGTCATTCCGAGACTTGGTCTCCTTCCCGATAGAGGAGGGTGCAATCAGCCGTCCGGCTCCCAAAGCGCTCCCCCCGACGGCCTTTAGCGACCCCAAAGACGTTGCTTGGGTTCTATCGAAGGTAACTCCTCAACCGATTGGCACATGGCTGCAACCTGTGAAGCTCTCCGGCGCACGCGAAAAGGTCGCGAAGAAAACCTACATCCGCTTACCCAAATTCCAGTTAGCGGCCTTGGACAAAGCGGCAGGGGAGTGCAAGTCCGATAATTCTTGGACCGTCCTCGAAAACGCGACGTCCGGCCACTCCGTTATGATCGCCGAGCCGGATTGGTTGACTGACGTGCTGGTGAAAGCAGCGTGAGATTGATCTGATCAGGAACGACTTCCTGGGCTGCCATAATTAAAATTGTAGCCGAGCGATCCGTCTCGCTCGGCTTGCGAGTAGCCAGTGTACGAACGACTTCCACACATGGCCCGTGACCGACCTCAGTTAGAGCGCTGCGAGGGCCGCTTCCGGGAGATGAGCCGACCCGATCATGCAAGCCGCCGAGGGCTGCCTTTGACCCATTGCCGAAATCGGCGGCGTTGAGGCAAACTCCTCGACGGTTGACCAAGGTCCACGCGGCACCATGGATATCGGCACCCGCGTGATAGAAACCGCGCCCCCCGCACCCTGGTCGTCACCGTCTCAACCGGAAGTCCCTCCATTGAGGCGCCGACGGAGCTTCCCGATGATCTCGCGCAGGCTGTGCGCATATTCCTCGATGATGCGTCGAGCCTCCTCCGCGCGCGAAGGCTTGGGCTCTGGCGCTTCTTTACCCGGGCTTGGCTTGTCAGACGGGTTCATGGCCAGCTGCTCGCAGAGACACAAACGCGGCCGTTGAGATGAATCAAAGGACCGCCGCTTCTCACAGTGCTCAGGTCGAATCGGCCCCTGGGAGTTCATGACAAAATAAAGCCCGGCTGGGGATCGGGACCCAGCCGGGCCTTGTTGAAGACTGGGCTGTTGGAGAAGGACGGCCCAGTGATCAACACAATGGACAGGCTCGCCCGCGCCTTCCTTGATCTACGTCAAGGCACCCGTATCAGAAGGCGTGCTCGATTCCACCGCATGAAGAAGCCAGACTTGGCATTGTGCGCCACGGTCCAACGCAAGGAGCAAGCCATGATAAATCTGAAAGTTCTTGGCGCGGTCGTTATTGCGGCATCCACCCTGTCCAACTCTGCTGCACTGGCGCAGGCGGCTCTCTCGAATCCGGACGAATGCCAAGCTGAATTCGCCAGCTGCACGGGTCTTGGAACCGGGACTACCCCGGTCTATCGATATCGGCGAACGGCGTATCGCCACCCGGTGGCGGCGGCTGCAACCGTCGGCGGCTGGGGCAATTCCTACGCTATGTCCGGCGGGACGGGGTCCGGCGGCATGGGCTACGGCCCCAACGGCTGGTACGGCAACTGGAGTACGTATGCTACCCGCAACGGCATCACCTGCAGGCCCGGCACCTCGTTCAAGGGTGCTGACGGTCTCCCGCATCTCTGCCAATAGGTCATCCGCTAGAGGCTGAATCAGGCGGCCCCAAAGGAGCCGTCTGATTCATGCGGGACTGTGGTTCTCGTCCTGAGTGGGCCAACGCGGAGGGTGCTAGGCGGCGCTTGTCTGCCAGCTGATGGCCGCTTCTGGCCCCAAGCCGAAGAGGTTCAGCCGCCGTGATGTCCGCTGTCGCTAAACCGGACGCCAAGATGCACTTGGCTCGACCGGCGCTTTTGACCCTGAGCTGACATCGGCTCGCGACTACGAGGTTCGATCTCCACCTTTCTCGCTCCTGTCTCGTCGTAAAGTGCTAGGCTTTGGTGGTCGGTCAGGTTTTCCCGCGAGGGGGCACATGCGACGGCGCGAGTTCATTACGCTTTTCGCTGGCACGGCGGCGACATGGCCACTCGCGGCGCATGCGCAGCAGCCGGCAAGGATGAAGCGGATCGCTTTCGTTCACCCGGGAATGAAAGTCGGCGAAATGAGCCTGAGTGGTCCACCGCAATACCGCGCTTTTTTCGAGGAGCTAAGCCGCCTTGGCTACGTCGAGGGCCAAGACCTGGCGATAGGTCGCTACTCTGGAGAAGGTCGACCCGAACGCTATTCCGAATTGGTTCGGGATGTGGTCAACACTCTGCCATTCGGAAGCTGATAGGTTAGATCATATAAAGTGTGGTCCTCGTAGGGAGGGACGCATGGGACGGCGCGAACTAATTACCCTTGTAGGTGCCGCGATTATATGGCCATTCGCGGCTCAAGGTCAGCAATCCAAAAAGCTGTGGCGGCTTGGCTACGTCGGTACCGGCGGATTGGGCGATCAATTACTAGAGGCGTTCACGGGGAAACTCGGCGCTCTGGGACATGTCCAAGGGAGGGATATTGTCTTAAGCCGACGTATTGTGACGCCGGACGCAAAGACGATCGAACTTACCATCACGAAACTGCTCCCTGAGATCGATATTCTGGTCGTATGGGGAACGATTGGTGGGGTGGCAGCGAAGCGCGTTACCTCTGATACTCCTACCGTGTTTCTTTCGGTCGGGGCTCCTGTCGACATTGGATTGGTTCAAAGTCTGTCGCATCCCGGCAGCAACATGACTGGCGTAACGTTTGAAGCGGCCATTGAAACCTATGCGAAGCGATTACAGTTGCTGAAGGAGGTCGTTCCGAATTGCGAAAGGATCGCTGTTTTGGCCGCTCAAGGCGACCCCAATGTTGTGTTCGCTATGAAGTCGCTTGCGCGGGCGGCCCCCACCATGAATGTAGAACTGACTATTTTTTACGTCGAGACTGCAGATGATCTGCGCACCGCATTCGATCAGATACAACAAGCTGACGTCAGCGGTTTGATCATCATCGCGGGCTTGCTCACTTCCATAAACTCAAAACCGATCGCTGAACTCTCCCTCGCCCACCGGATACCAACTTGCCATGGGTTTCGAGAGGCGGTCGTCGCTGGAGGCTTGATCAGCTTGGGGCCAGATCTCTTTGCGATAGCAAAGCAGGGCGCGGTTTATGTTGATAAGATCATTCGGGGAGCACGGCCTGCTGATCTTCCAGTCGAACAACCAGACCGATACGAAATTTACATCAACCTAAACACAGCCAAATTGCTCGGACTCCAAGTTCCTGCGCCACTTCTTGCCCGCGCCGACAACGTGATTGAGTAATTCCAACCCAACCTTTGCTACCGAGGGGTAGGTCCGGTAGTGGCCCGAAGGCGAAGATCGCCATCGTGTCCGGCACGTCGGCAGTCGGGGCCAGAGCGGACATCGAGAAGACGCGGG
>NZ_JBVVPQ010000054.1:0-9958 GCF_055811695.1 Bradyrhizobium sp. MI1.3
CACGTACCTGGTAACTGGCAGTCTTCGCCAAACTGAATTCGGTGGCTATGGGTCCTGGCTTTCGCCAGGACGACGGCGGAGAGACGTCACGCCCTCACTGCCCCGCCAGCCGATCGGCAAAATACCCGATCGTCTTGCGATAGATCACCGCCCTGTTCCATTCGCGCATGGCTTCGAAATTGGCGGTGCCTTCGCCGTAAGGCTGGCCCATCTTGAAGCCGCTGGTGTGGAGCAGGTTCGCGGTCGAGGCGAGCACGTCGGGGACGCTGTGGCGGAGATCGACATGGCCGTCGCCGTCGAAATCGACGCCGTACTTGACGTACGACGACGGCAGGAACTGGGTCTGGCCGATCTCGCCGGCATAGGCGCCGATCAGGTCGCGCAGCGGCAGGTCGCCGCGCTGCACGATCTTCAACGCCGCGAGCAGCTCGCCCTGGAACAGCTCCGTGCGGCGGCAGTCATGCGCGAGCGTCGCCAGGGTGCGGATCACCGGCAGCTTGCCGATGTCGCCCTTGCCGAAATCGCTCTCCAGCCCCCAGATCGCAACCAGGATATAACGGGGCACGCCGAACTGCTGTTCGATGCGCGACAGCAGTGCGGCGTGGCGCTGCAGCAGTGCCTTGCCGCCATTGATGCGGCCAGGGCCGACACGGGTCGAGACATACTGCTCGAAGCTCTTGTTGAAGGTGTAGCGCTGGCGCCGGTCGAAGGCGAGCACCGCGCCGTCCTGCTGCACACCGCTGAGCGCCGCGCTGGTCACGCTCGCCGAGACGCCGGCAGCTTGCGCTTCCGAGGCCATGCTGGCGACAAAGCTGTTGAAGTCGCCGCCGCAGCGCGCGGCTTGCGCCGATCCGCCGGCCAGACAGGCGATGACGGCGATGGCCAAGGCGTATTTCGACATTCGGATGAATCCTACAGGGAATGGGCGGGGAAGGCAGCGCGCGATCATGCCCGGGAACCGGATTCGCGTCAAAGCGGCAAATCCCCGCCAGAACCGATCGCATCCTGTCTGCGACAAATCAAATGCGCTCGCCCCTCCCCAACCGATCGAGATGACCATGCCTATGCTCATGACCATGTCCATGTCGCGCCGGATGCTCGCCGTCCTCGCATTGCTCTTCCTCACCCTGACTGCCGCTTCCGCGCAAACGCGCGATGTCGCAGGCAGCCGCGACTATCCCGGCATCGGCCGGTTCGCCGGCAGCGTCATCACCGGCTATGCGATGAAGGATTTTGACGCGGCGCGGATGCAGGCGGCTCCCTTCAAGGACGGCCAGCCCGTCGATGCGCGGCGGCTCGAGGGTCGCGTTATTCGCATCGCCTATCGCACCAATCCCGGCCCCTCGATCCTGGAAGTCTCGCGCAATTTCGAGACGCAGTTGGCCAAAGCCGGCTTCGAGACCCTGCTCGCCTGCGACACCGATGCCTGCGGCGCCATTCCCTTTACCGAAGCTATCGACACGCTGCCGGTCCCGCAGATGTGGGTCGATGGTTTCAACTACCGTTACTACGCCGGCCGCAAGACCGAGGGCGGACGCGAGACCTTCGCCAGCGTCCTGGTCAGCCAGAACAACCAGGACATCACCACGCAGGTCACCGTCGCCGAGCTCGGCGCCATCGCGAACAAGATGGTGGACGCCGCCGCGATGGCGAAGGGGCTTGGCGAGACCGGCCACATCGCGCTCTATGGCATCTATTTCGACACCGACAAGGCCGTGCTCAAACCGGAAAGCCGCCCGACGCTGGAGCAGATCGCAAAGCTGCTGACGAGCCAGCCGCAGCTCAACGTCTTCATCGTCGGCCACACCGACAGCCAGGGCGCCTATGAATACAATCTCGACCTGTCGAAGCGCCGCGCCGAAGCCATCGCAGCCGAGCTGGTGAAGAACTTTCGCATCGCGCAGGCGCGGTTGCGCACTGCCGGTGTTGGATTGCTGGCGCCGGTCGGCCCGAATGCAACGGACGCAGGCCGTGCGCTCAACCGGCGCGTGGAGCTGGTGGCGCCGTGAGAACGGTGCATGCGGCACTCGTAACGTGATGGGAACAGCGTGAAGGGCGAAAACGGATTAACATATGTTTGTCAGCGCGACTTCTGCACGCACGCGGGAATACGTGCAGGCAAACGCGCGTTCTGACAAGGCGCGCAGCGCTCGCTGCGTTGCGTTGCGTTGCGAGAGCAGGAAATATGAACAAAGTGCTTTAGCCGTCCAAGCAATTGCTTTGATGCTGATCGAAACGCGATGTCGCGACCACTGCATATCTCATGCGCTCGCTGCGACATCGCAGCGCCAACGATTTGCCTTGCCATGGCATGGCGCCGGTTATAACATTCTATTCTAGGTTGTCGCCCTGCCAGCCCCGGGCGACGCTGAAGACCAAGATAAACGGCGGGCTTCGCGGCCCGCCGTTTGTTGCGGCAAGGGTGAGGCAAGGCTGAAGGTAAGGGTCTCCTCGAAGGAGCGCATCGGGTTTTACGAAGCGCTGGACGCTTCCACCCGACATCCAAGCGCCGCGCAAACGGGTTCGTCGATCGATCGCCCAGCCAGTTCTGCCGCAGCAGCGTCCGCAGCCGGCCTCCGGAAACCTGCCAAAGTCATTTGACTATGGCCCCCTGATCGACGAAAAGCCGGCCATGGCCAAAAAACCCGGAACCAATCCCAAGGGCGAATTCGCCTTTTTCAACGTCTTCTATGAAGACGGCTCCCAACGCTCCAACCGGCGCGTGCCCGCCGAATTGCTCGGCGGCCTCGACGGCGACGAGCCGGCCCGCGCCTTCATCATGGAGCAGGACCGCGAGATCGCCGAAAAATCCGGCCGCCCGGCGCTGGAGATCAAGAACCTCGAGCGGGTCGGCGCGAAGAAGAAATAGGCCGATCCAGGCAGGCGCTCACCAGCGCCCGGCCCGCCTGTTCCAGGCAAACAGCAGATCGGCAAACCGGTCATAGAAGAACCGGGTGAACGGCAGCGCCACGCGATTGCCGAACAACCCCGCAAGCCACCCCTCTCCCGGCGTCAGCCTCCACAGCGCAATCGCGACATCCGCGCCGACGATAAGTCGGCCGGCCTCATCGGTCGCATGCAGGCGGCGCCTGATATCGTCGAGCGTGGCGCCAAAGTGCGCCAGCGCATCGGGCTGCTCGTTGATATCCCTGAATTCGATCGTGCCCGCGCGCACCAACGCGAGCAGCTTGTTGCGCTGCCAGTCGATGCCGGCATCGCAGACAGGGCAGCGGGTGTTGTACCAGACGGTGAGGTGAGCCGGCATCATCGAAGCATAAATGTCTATCTGCGCCACGTCGAGGCAGGAGCCATCCATTCGGCATTGCAAGATCGATGCACCTTTCTCATCGGAAGTATAATCCGATAGAAAGCTGATGAGGCTCTTTGGCTGAACGCGGTCGAAGTAGGCGCGAACGAAAACGGCGGGCTTTCGCCCGCCGTTATTGTCTCAACAACCGCCAAGTCGCGGCGCTTGAACTAGTTATCCAAGAAGCTCCGCAGCTTCCGCGACCGCGACGGATGCTTCAACTTCCGCAGCGCCTTCGCCTCGATCTGACGAATACGCTCGCGGGTCACGCTGAACTGCTGGCCGACTTCTTCCAGCGTGTGGTCGGTGTTCATGCCGATGCCGAAGCGCATGCGCAGCACGCGCTCTTCGCGGGGGGTGAGCGAGGCCAGCACGCGCGTGGTGGTCTCGCGCAGGTTCGACTGGATCGCGGCGTCGATCGGCAGGATCGCGTTTTTGTCCTCGATGAAATCGCCGAGGTGTGAATCCTCCTCGTCACCGACGGGCGTCTCCAGCGACAACGGCTCCTTGGCGATCTTGAGGACTTTTCGCACTTTCTCCAGCGGCATGCCGAGCTTTTCGGCCAATTCCTCAGGAGTCGGCTCGCGGCCGATCTCGTTGAGCATCTGGCGCGAGGTGCGCACGATCTTGTTGATCGTCTCGATCATGTGCACGGGAATGCGGATGGTGCGCGCCTGGTCGGCGATCGAGCGGGTGATCGCCTGCCGGATCCACCACGTGGCGTAGGTCGAGAACTTGTAGCCGCGGCGGTACTCGAACTTGTCGACCGCCTTCATCAGGCCGATGTTGCCTTCCTGGATCAGGTCGAGGAACTGCAGGCCGCGGTTGGTGTATTTCTTGGCGATCGAGATCACGAGACGGAGGTTGGCTTCCACCATCTCCTTCTTGGCCTGGCGGGCTTCGCGCTCGCCCTTCTGCACCGAGTGCACGATCTTGCGGAACTCGATGATCTCCAAGCCGGTCAGGGCCGCGAGCTGATGCACCTCGTGGCGAAGGTCCTTGATGCGGTCCTTCTCGTGATGGACGAAGTTCTTCCAGCCCTTGGCCGACAGCTTCGAGACACGGTTGAGCCACCGCGGATCGAGCTCCGAGCCGGTGTAGTTGCGCAGGAAGTCCTCGCGCGCGACGCCGTGGCTGTCGGCGAGGCGCATCAGGCGGCCCTCATGCGAGACGAGGCGCTTGTTGATGTCGTAGAGCTGCTCGACCAGTGAGTCGATACGCGCCTGGTTGAGGCGCAGCGACTTCACCTCGACGATGATCTCGTCCTTGAGCTTGCGGTACTTGCGCTCCTGGTGCGGCGACAGCGAGGGGCCGTGCGAGGTGCTCTCGAGCTGGTTCTGGATGTCCTGCTCTTGCAGCTTGCGCAGCTTCTTGTAGCTGTCGGCGATCTTGTCGAAGATCTCGACGACCTTCGGTTTGAGCTCGGCCTCGATCGCCGCAAGCGACATCTGGTTCTCGAACTCGTCGTCCTCGTCCATGTCGGCTTCGGCGGCGGACTCCGCCGGATCCTTCGCGGCTTCGCCGGCATTGCCGGGCACAGGCGCGGCGCGGAACGGGGTCGGCGACGGCGGTGCGGCGGGCGGCGCGACATGCGCGGGCGCGGCGCCGGTGACCTGGCCGCCTTCGGCCGGCGCTTCACCGGTCTCACCGTTGGGACCCGCGATCATCGCATTGTTCATGCCGGCCTTGGCGTCGGGCCCGGCATAGGTGGCTTCGAGATCGATGATGTCGCGAAGGAAGATTTTTCCTTCGTTGAGCTCGTCGCGCCAGATGATGATGGCCTGGAAGGTCAGCGGGCTTTCGCACAGCCCTGCGATCATCGCCTCGCGGCCGGCCTCGATGCGCTTCGCAATCGCGATTTCGCCTTCGCGCGACAGCAGCTCGACGGTGCCCATCTCGCGCAGATACATGCGCACGGGATCGTCGGTGCGCTCGCCCGGCTCGCTCTTCTTGACCTCGGTGACGGCCTTCTGGGTGACTTCGACCAGCTCGTTGTCGGTCTCGTCCTCGCCGCTCTCGTCCTTGTCTTCCTCGCCTTCGCTATCGTCGGCTTCGGTGACGTTGATGCCCATGTCCGAGAGCATGGACATGATGTCCTCGATCTGCTCGGGCGAGGTCTGGTCGGACGGCAAAACTTCGTTGAGCTGATCGAAGGTCACGAAGCCGCGCTTCTTGGCCTGCTTGATCATCTTCTTCACGGCCGCGTCGGACAGATCGAGCAACGGCGAGGGCGCGTCCTGGGAGTCCTTCTCCGGCGCGTCCGCTGCCTTGTCGTCTTTTTCCTTGTCCTTCGCCTGCAGCGTCTTTGCCTTGGTGGCCATCCATTGCTCCTAAACGCGTTTCACACAGACGTTCGCCGCGCCCGCGTGAAATCACTTGAACCTGTTGCTCGATGCTCTCGCTTCGTCAGATCTCGACACGAAAAGGGCGGCGCGGACCTCTTGTCGCCACCCCCGACCTTTCACTCGCCGGATTTGCCTAACGCTTCGTAGAGCCTCTTTGTCGCAGCGGATGCAGGTGTAGTGCCAACAGCAATTGCGCGGATTCATTCCTGACGCGTCTGTTCTGCCTGCGGCCGCCTGGTGGCCAAAGTGCTACAAGACCGTTAAGCCTCGATTAACCCTGTTTTTGCCGCCAAACCTCGGATTTGGCGAGTCTTTTAGCGGTTCCGGTCCCGGCCGTCCGCATGATTCTTTCATCACACGCTCTTCTGGAACCGGCCCGACAGCTCGCCAAAACCCTCGATCAGGGCCTCGGTGCCGTCGACTTCGCCTATCCGAGCCTTGACGTCGCGCAGCCACGCCATGTTGGCCTCGCTGGGATCTTCCCCCAAGGCCAGCTCGGCGTCTTTCAGCTCTCTAAGTAGTGAATGGTACTGCCGATGCAAGGCGACCAGCTGATGCCACGTGGACAGAACGTCGTCCCGTGCCGCGCCCTCGCGGGCGCCCCACACCGCCGCCGTCGTGATGCCGCCCTCAACCCGTTGAAGAGCCTGCGAAAATCCGCCCTTCTCGAGGTCGCTGCGCATTTTCTCGGCGAGCTCGCCAGGGTCCGGCGAATGGTGATGGTCGTTGGCAAAAGCGGCGATGATGCCGGCCCGGAGCTTATGGACCTCGGGATGGGCGAGCTCCAGGGCCGCGACTTCCTCGAGGTGATCGTGCAGCAGCCAGGGGTGGTTGATCAGGATTTGCAGGATCAGGGCCTCGCGGCGGGAGATGGCGCTGCGCTGACCGCGCATGATCGGGCTTGCCGCGAGCTGCGCGCTCGCCGCTTGGTAGGGCCCGGAGGGCAGCTGGATCGGACCGGGCGGGCCGCGGCGGCCTCCAAATCCCTGATTGCCGAATCGATTCGCGCCTCCCCCACCACGGGGCTGAAACTGACGACCGGCCGAGCCGGGGCGGAAATTGCCACGGCCGCCGCCAAAGCCGCCGCGCCCGCCTTCGGGGGCAAAGGCGCGCTGAAGCCGCTCGGCAAGATCCTGCCGGTAATAGCGCCGCACCACCTCGTCGCGGATGCCGTTGGAGAGCTCCTTGATGCGCGCCTCCAGCGCGGCGCGGCGCTCTGGCGTGGCGAAATTGCCGCCTTCGAGCTCGCGCGACCAGATCATCTCGGCGAGCGGACGCGCCGCCGCGATCACCTCCTCGATCGCGCCGCGACCGCCGGAGCGCACGAGATCGTCGGGGTCCTGTCCCTCCGGCAGCAGCGCAAAACGAAGACTCTTGCCGGGCGCGAGGAAGGGCAAGGCAAGATCTGCGGCACGATACGCCGCCTTCTGGCCGGCGCGGTCGCCATCGAAGCAGAGGATCGGCTCGTCCGCCATCTTCCAGAGCAGCGCGAGCTGGTTCTCGGTGAGCGCGGTGCCGAGCGGCGCCACGCTGCCGGCAAAGCCCGCGGTGACCATGGCGATGACGTCGACATAGCCTTCGACCACGACGAGAGCGCTGCCGTCATGGGTGGCTTTGCGCGCGGTCTGGTGGTTGTAGAGATTGTCGCCCTTGTGAAAGAGCGGCGTCTCCGGCGAGTTCAGGTACTTGGCCGGAACGTCCTTCTCCAGCGCGCGCCCGCCGAAGGCGATGACGCGGCCGCGCAGATCCGTGATCGGAAACATCACGCGATCGCGGAAGCGATCATAGGGCACCGGGATGTCGTTGCCTGCCACCAGCATGCCGGTCTCGATCATGTCGTCGACGGAGACGCCGAGCTTGCCGAGATGCTCTTTCAGTGCGAAGCGATCGGGCGGCGCATAGCCCAGCCGAAACTGCAATTGCGTCGCCGGCGAGATCGCACGATCGGCGAGATAGCCGCGCGCCTTGGCGCCGACGCGCGAGGCCAGCGTCTCGGCAAAGAACTTCGCCGCGAGATCCATCACGTCGTGCAGCGAGCGGCGCCGCTGCTCCTGACGCGCCGCATCCGGCGTCACCGCCGGCAGCGGAAGGCCCGCCATATTGGCGAGCCGCTCCACGGCCTCCGCGAACGGCAGGCCGTCGGTCTCCATCACGAAGCTGATGATGTCGCCGTGCTTGCCCGAGGAGAAGTCGTGGTAAAAACCCTTCTGGTCGTTGACGTAGAAGGACGGCGTCTTTTCCTGCTGGAACGGCGACAGCCCCTTCCACTCGCGCCCCGCCTTCTTCAGCTTGACGCGCTTGCCCACGACTTCGGAGACCGAAAGCCGGGCACGCAGCTCGTCGAGGAATTGGGGCGTGAAGCGCATGGCGGAATGGAACTCTGTCAGCTCGGCCGCGTGAAGCGCCCACCTCAGAAAGGCGAACGCCGGCCTTGCTTCAACGCCTTATTTAATGTTCATGATATGTTCAGTCCATATCCACAGGCTTGATAATCCAAAAATACGATTGTATATACAGAGAAACTGATGCCGGATTTCAGCTCTCTCGCGTCTGCCGGGTTTGAATGGGACGAAGAGAAGAACCGGACTAATCTGATCAAACATGGCATCAGCTTCGACGATGCCAGTCAGGTCTTCTACGAACGTGTCGTCATCAAACGGTCGAATCGCAACGACGAAGAGCGGTGGATCGCGATCGGAAAACTCGACGACCGACTTCTGACAGTGATCTTCACGCGAAGAGACAAAGCGATCCGTATCATTTCAGCGCGACGTCCGAGGCCAGATGAAAAAAGAGCATATCGTGAAGCGTCGATGGGGAGATCGCCGCAAGGGTAATAGTGATTGGGCCCGTGTCGATGCAATGACGGACGAGGAATTGGAAGCCTCGATCGCAAATGATCCCGACTGGGCGGAGTTCAAGGACGTCGACTGGTCGGACGCCGTGCTGGTGATGCCGCCGAGGAAGAAGGCGATCTCCATCCGCCTCGACGAGGACGTGCTCGACTTCTTCAAGCGCGATGGCGAGGGCTATCAGCGGCGCATCAATGCGGTGCTGCGCTCCTTCATGCAGCAGAAGTCGAAGCCGAAGAAGCGGGCTTGATCCGGAGAATATCTTCGAAGGCTCGTGACAGAAGCCTTGAACCCGCCCCGGTTCCACGCTTCCATGGGCCATGTTCAGGACCTTCCGAGGCGGCCAGAGCGGGGGTTGGCGCATCACCTCGATTTCGCCCGTCACGGGCGAGCCCCTCGCCTTCATGCCGGCGCTGTCGGTCACCGACAGCGAGGCCATCGCATTGCCGCTGGTGCCCTCGCGCAATGCCTGGCGGCTGGTCGGTGTCGCGAGCAGCTTGCGCTACACCGAGCGCGGCGAGAAGGAGCAGCTCACTGCCATGCAGGCCGGCCTCGGCCGGCTGGAAGCAACCAGCGCCGCGCTGATCCCGATCCGCAAGTCGCAGGCCTGGTGGGATCTGACCCAGGAAGAACGCCGCAGGATATTTGAAGACAAGTCGCATCACATCGCCAGCAGCCTGCGCTTCCTGCCTGCGATTGCGCGGCAGCTCTATCATTGCCGCGACCTTGGCGGGCCCTTCGATTTCCTAACCTGGTTCGAATTCGCGCCCGCGCACGCCTCGCTGTTCGAGGAGCTGGTCGCGATGCTCCGGCGGACCGAGGAGTGGACCTATGTCGAGCGCGAGGTCGACGTGCGCGCGGTGAAGGAAGTGCTTTCGGCCTAGTGATCGAGGAAGCGGCCGGATTCGATGCGCGGCAGATCGGTGACGGGCCAGTTGTAGATGTAAGTCCAGGCCGGTGCCGTCACCCCGTCCGCGCCTGTCACGTCGACCAGCCGGCGCAGATATTCGGTCGGCTCGGGAAAGCCCTCACCGCAGGCCTCGTACATGTCGAGCTCGCGCAGGAGCTCGTCGGGTACGCGCAGGTGGAAGAGTTCGCCGTGGACGCGGTCGGACGGCACATCGGAGAGCAGCAGCCCCGGATAATGCTTCACCAGAACGAGCCGGCCGCGGCAGGTCGCTTCACTCAGAAAATCCGCGTGCCCGGCAAGCAGCCGCGCCATCGGATGGTCGAAGCCGCGCATCAACGTGCCGTAGACGAAAAGACGATTGGAGATCATGCGGGCTCTATAGCTGCGAATGATGCAGAGCGACAGCGCCACACATTCCATGGTCGTGGGGGGGGGGGGGGGGGGGGCGGGGGGGGGAGGGTGGGCGGGGGGGGGGGGGGGCCCCCCGCCCCGCGCGGCCAGCAGCCCGAACGGGGGGTGGCGCGCCACCGCCCCCCCCCGCGCG
>NZ_JBVVPQ010000054.1:9968-51907 GCF_055811695.1 Bradyrhizobium sp. MI1.3
CCTCGCGCCCCCCCCCCCCCCCCCCTCCCCCCCCCCCCCCCCCCCCCCCCCCCCCCGCGGCCCCCCCCCCCCCCCCCCCCCCCACGGCGGTGAGCGTCTACGAAACTTCGGCTTCCAGCTCCTCGCCGCTGCGTTGCTCGTCCGACACCACCCTGATGGTCACGTCCATGGCATCGAACGCGCCCGCAGCGCCGATATAGACGCCGTGCAGCGGGATCGCCTGGCGCGGATCGCGTGCGACCGCGACGCGGATGAGGTCGCGGGTGCCGACGATGCCGTTGGTCGGATCGAACTCAATCCAGCCCGCGCTCGGCAGGTAGACCTGCACCCAGGCATGCGTCGAACCACCGCCGACATGGCGCTGCTCGATATCCTCCGGCAGGAAGATGTAGCCGGAGACGAATCGTGCGGCGATGCCGAGATGGCGCAGCGCCTCGATCATGAACAGCGCGTAATCGCGGCAGGTCCCGCTACCGGACTGCAAGGTGTCGAGCGGATGCTGCGTGCCCAACTCGTGGCGCTTGCGGTATTTAAACCGCTCGCGGATGCCGTGGGTCATGCCGCTCAGAATCTTGAAGGTCGGCGTCGGCGCGTCCTCGTCGAGAAAGCCGCGCGCCCATTCCGCGATCTCGCCGTCGGGATCGGTATATTGCGGCGTGATGTAGTGGACGAGGTCGGGAAATTCCTCGTCGTCATAGGCGAACGGATAGAAATAGGCCGAGTCGTCCGGCGTCAGCGCGAACTCCTCGACCGGATTGTGCTCGACGGTGACGTGCCAGTCGAAGACCAGCGTGTCCGCGCGCTCGTCGAAATTCGCGATCGCGACCGAATTGCCGAACACGTCGTGGATCCAGTGCAGCGACATCGGCTCGGGCGAGATCTCGAGCCTGGAGTCGAGCACGCGCAGATCATGCCCGTCGCTGGGACGCAGCATGATCCTGTGTTCGCCGAACGCCACAGGGCGGGTGTAGCGATATTCGGTCTTGTGATGAATCGTCAGCAGCGGCATCGTCAGGCAATCATGGTGATGTCGGGCGGACCAATCTATAGCAATCCAGCCCGATTCTTTGGGGTGACTGCTGTTTCATTAGGCAATCAGGATGGCTTTAGACACAATCGAGGCGACCAATCAACTCCTCAGCGAGGGTGACGTCCCCCCGGTGCACGAGGTGAATGCGCAAGGGACATCGCCTTTTTTGCTCACCTCGGACCACTACGGACGGGTCCTGCCGCGTACGCTTGGCGATCTGGGCGTCGCGGGAGGCGAACTGACGCGGCATATCGCCTGGGACATCGGCATCGCGGGGGTTGCCGACCGGCTGGCAGAGATGCTGGGCGCACATCTGATCGCCCAGCGCTATTCGCGGCTGGTGATCGACTGCAACCGGCCGCCGGCCGCCATGAGCTCGATCCCCGTGATTTCCGAAGCAACCGCGATCCCGCGCAACGAGGGAATTTCGGAGCAGGAGCGCAAAGCGCGCAGGCGCGAGATTTTCGAGCCCTATCACCGCCGTATCGATGCCGCGATCGACCGCCGCGTGCACGACAAGCGGCCGACGGTGCTGGTGTCGCTGCACAGCTTCACCCCCGTTTACGCCGGCGTCGCGCGTCCCTGGCACATCGGCGCGCTCTACAATCGCGACACCGTGCTGCCGCAGCTGCTGCTCAAGCATCTGCGCAGCGAGGGCGATCTCGTCGTCGGCGATAACGAACCCTATGCGGTGAACGACCTCACCGACTACACCATCCCCGTGCATGGCGAAGCCCGCGGCCTCGTCAACACCGGCATCGAGATCCGCCAGGATCTGATCGCCGACCAGTCCGGCCAGCAACAATGGGCCGAGCGGCTGGCGCGGATTTTCGCGGAGATCGAGCTGGAGCTGCGGGCGGCGAGGCTGGTCGATTAGCCCGATGGCGGTTATTTCGCCCTGGTCAGCGCCAGCCAGATGCCGCCGCCGATCATGAAGCCGCCGGAGATGCGCGACATCATGCGGGTGCGGCGAGCCGAGAAGAACTTTCGGGCACGCCCGGCGGCGATGGCGTAGAGCGCGTCCGTCATCACCGCAGTGACCATGAAGGTAGCTCCCAGCAGCGCGACCTGCGGGAAGTGGTCGCGGTTCATGTCCATAAACTGCGGGATGAAGGCGCCGAAGAACACCAGCACTTTCGGGTTCGACAGCAGCACCAGGAAACCTTGCAGGAAGAATCCGCCGCGCGGCGGCGCCGGCGGCTCGTCCACCTTGACGCCCTCGACCGGCGCCCAGATCAGCTTGATGCCGAGCCAGACCAGATAGGCGGCGCCGGCAAAGCGCACCCAGTCGAACCAGTAGCCCATGGTCGCCATGAGTGAGGTCAGGCCGACCGCGACGATGCCGATGACGATGGCGAGGCCGGCCTGCGCACCGGCCACATTGGTCAGCGCCGCACGCGTGCCGTGACGCAGCCCGTTGGCGATGACGAGGGTGACGATCGGCCCCGGCAGCAGCGCGAGCGCGATGCAGGCGGCAAGGAAGGCGAGATAGGCTTGCAGAGACATCATGGGGAGGACTCGCTGAGAGCGGTTTGGGACATTAATGCATGACCCTCAGTTTCCGTCCAGCGCAGCCGTCACCCACGTCTTCATCTCCGGCGTCTGCAGGAACACGAGCACCGCGCGCTGCATCACGCCTGTTCCCCCGCTTCCCTGCGCAGCCGCAACGAAGAGATCGCAGCCCCGTGAGACGGCGATGCCGAGCGCGGCGTGACGAGTGTGGTCGGGCCTATCCAGATCATAGCGCCTGGCACGGCCGCGCATCGCTCCAATGCCAACTTCCTCACCCGGCGCGACGGCCGCAAAGCGCGGGCTGATCAGATCTATATCCGCAACACGATCGACCTCGTCGTCATCGGCGACACCGCGGTCACAGCTGCAAAAGCCGCGTTTTGCGCGCAGGTACAGCTCAGTGCCGGCGCAGGCGCCATCGCAACGGAACGCGCGCCCGGACGGCCAGCCGTCGCGCGGGAACGGCCAGGCGATCTCGCGCCAGCGCGCCGTCTCTTCGGCGGGTGCCGGCGCAAGCTGATAGGTCGCGACCCCGGACACACCGAGTGCGATCACCATTGCTGCTAACGCTGCCCCACGCCGCATCGTCAGGTCTTCGGCAGACCGGCGACGGCGCGCGCGGATCCGGTCAATTCGAGAATGTGCAGGCCGGTATTGGCGCGATCGACGATGTAGACATATCCGCGGTCGTCGGTCTCGACATTGTTGGTCTGGATCGCGACCTTGCAGCGTTGGCCGCCCTCGATCGGGATGCAGCGCTTGTCGGTCGCGCTCGTGATCGACGGAATGAAGTAGCCGACTTCCTTAGGATGATAGGGGTCGCGGATGTCGAGCGCGCGCACGCCGGCATTGAAGAAGGCGATGAAAGCCATCTTCTTGTAATAGACCGGCGCCATGCTCTCGTTCGCGGAATGCGAACCAAAGCGGCCGCCGCGCTGGCAGAACTGTCCGCTCGCCTCCGGCACGGTGTAGCTCGAGATCATCATCGGCCGCGTCTCGGTGGTGACGTCGGCAAACCAGACCATCTGCCGCGCCTCGCCGCATTCGTTGAGGATCGCCTCGTCGACGATCATGACGATGTCTCGGGTCTTGCCGTCCTTGTCCTCGGCAAATTCCGCAACCGGCATGTCGAGCATCGGAAACGTGGTGTGTGCGCCGTTGAAGGCGGACATCGGCAGGCGCGAAATCTCCGGAAAACGCAGATTGTCCGGCGTCGGCTCCTTCGGCCCGTTCAAGAGCTTGTCGCGATCGACGATCTGCAGGATGCCGCCCTTGTTGGTGCCGTAGCCGAAAAAGACACGATTGCCGTTGGGCCCGGTCGAGATCGGTCCATGCAATTCGGTCGGCACCGGGCCGGTCGAACCGGGCTCCTGACCGGGCAGGCCAAAATCCCTGATCTTCTGTGGATGGGCGGGATCACTGAGATCATAGACCTGCGTCATGCGCCGCGTGCGCCAGTCCGGCGCGCCCGAGACCAGGAAGGCAATGCCGGTGTCGCACTCCCACCAGCTCTTGTGCGTGTCCTTCAGACCGTCAATGCGCGTGATGAGCACCGGGCTTGCGGGATCGGAGACGTTCCAGATCTCATGCGCCTGACCACCGAAAGTGCGCAGCATGTAGACCGCATTGGAATCCCCTTTCGGCAGCGATTTGCCGTCGCAGACCCGCACCATCTGCGCGCCGCCAGATTCATACTTGCCTTCCTGCCCCGGCAGGTGCCGCAGATACTTTGGCTTCGCGGGATCGGTGACGTCGACGATCGAGGTTCCGTTCGGCTCGGCCTGCCCCGTCATCGGATTGACGGGCGCGGGCACATCGTCAGTGCCGCCGTGATGACCGATATAGGCGATCCAGCGGTCGCCCTGGTGATGAATGGTCGGCTGATACGCGCTGCGCGCCTGAAGGTCGCTCACACCGACCAGCTTCATGTTGGAAGCTTCAGGCGGCGCGCCGATGGTCTGCTCCTGTTGTGCCTGTGCCGCGATGCTGCAGGCAGAAACGGCGAGGCCTATCGCAAGCGGGACCCAACGGAACATCAAAGTCCTCCCGGAACCAATCTGTGTTGGCTGAGCGTTGACGCTAGCACAGCCATTTGCTGGCGCCAAAGAGACCATCTTGACAGGCAACCATTTGGTTGCCTATTATCGCCGCCATGGATGAGGTCTTCAAAGCGCTCGCCGATGCGTCACGACGGTCGCTGCTCGACAGGCTTCACACCAGGAACGGCCAGACGCTGAACGAGCTCTGCGAAGGCCTCGCGATGACGCGCCAGGCGGTGACCAAGCACCTTGCCATTCTGGAAGACGCCAATCTGGTCACGACCATCAGGCACGGCCGCGAGAAGCTGCACTATCTCAATCCGGTTCCGATCCATCAGATCGGCGAACGCTGGATCAAGAAATTCGAGCGCGGCAAGCTCGCCGCACTCGGCGAGTTGAAACGCCAGTTGGAGAAGCGTGATGAGTAAGCCGCAATTCGTCTATGTCACCTACATCGAGACCACGCCAACGAGGCTGTGGGAGGCGCTGACATCAAGCGAGTTCAGCAAGCAATACTGGTTCGGCGCCGAGGTCAGATCCGACTGGAAAATCGGCTCCCCTTTCGCGCTGCTGCTGGATGGCGAGACCACGGATTCCGGCGAGATCCTCGAAGCCGATCCGCCGCGGCGGTTGTCCTACAGCTTCAAGCATGAGAAATATGAGGAGCTGCGCAGTGAGCCGATCTCGCGCGTCGTGTTCACCATCGAACCGTTCGGCTCGCTCGTGCGTTTGACGGTGCTGCATGACGGCTTCGTCGAAGGCGGCAAATATCTCGGCGCCGTTTCCAACGGCTGGCCGGCGATCCTGTCCGGTCTCAAGAGCCTGCTGGAAAGCGGCAAAGTGCTGGCCATTCCGCGTGCAGCCCTCAACAAGGGATTCGATGCAAAATGAACCTCGATCAGTTCAAGCCGCTCACCGTCTACACGATTTACATCGCCGCGACGCCGGACAAGGTGTGGGAGGCGCTGACCTCCGCCGAGTTCAGCCGCAAATACTTTTCCGGCTTTGCGGTTGAGATGGAGCCAAGACTCGGCGGCAAATTCATCGTCCGCGCGCCTGACGGGTCGGAACACATCTCGGGTGACGTGTTCGAATACGATCCGCCGACCAAGCTGACGGTGACGTGGAACGTCAACTGGCCCGACCTCGTCGCGAAGCTCGGCACCACGCTTGTCACTTATGAGATCGAACAAGCCGGCGAGGCCGTCCGCCTCACCATGAGCGAACGTCACGACCGTCCGCTCAGCGACGACATCCTCTCCGGCGGCCGCACCGGCTGGCCCGCAATCCTGTCGGGGCTGAAGAGCCTGCTGGAAACGGGCAAGGCGCCGCAGATCAAGATGGCGCCGCCGGTGCAGATGCTGGAAGCGTTGAAGGCGATGGGTATCAAGACGCCGTAGCGGACGAATTCCGCCCCGTCATCGCTTCTTCTTCACCGGAGGCGGATTGATTTCGTCGATCTTGCGACTGCAATCCGCTTCCGAGCCGTGCGGGCCCGAGACAAAGGTCCCGCTGACCTTGATCGCGTACCAGCCCGACTCGACGCCGAGCCGGAGCGCTTCTTCTGTCTTGACGTGCCGTGGGGAGAGAGCTTGCATCGGGTGCTTTCGGTTGGCGTTCGATCTCATGATCGAATCGCGGTGAAACCTTCGGGCGTCCGCGGCACGAGGCTGCCGCGTCCAACTCACCCGCTGGAGCGGGCAATATGCGCGACGACCGCTGTTGCGACGTCGCGATGAGCCGGCTCCGCCGGTGCGAGGGAATGAGGCGCTTCACGTCGCGCGAATAGTCGTGGCGCTGCATAGGCGCAGAAACGACAGATCTTTCGACATTCCCGCACCGTGCGCGCAATCGCCGCAATTAGCTATCGTTTTCTCACCCGTGCCGCACTTTTGAAGTGCCAAATGCCGCGCGCGAGCGAATAAGCCGTCAAAGCCTTGTGATCGGCGGCTTCGTAGCCATGTTGGGAGCTTAGCCAAGGGAAAAACGTATGAAGCTCCGCGTCGGGTTTGAGATGCTGTACGAATTCCCGCAGCCCACGCCCATGATCATGGTATTGGGCACGCACTTCACGCGCGCCTCCGATGTCATCGTGCCCGACCTGGTGACCACCAGACCCTCGGTTCCGATCACTCCCTATCGCGACCTCTTCGGCAATTGGTGCAGCCGCATCGTGGCGCCGGCCGGCGCCTTTCGGCTTGCCGGCGACGGCGTCGTGAGCGACAGCGGCCTGCCCGACCCGGTGTTCCCGAACGCGGCTCAGCACGCCGTCGAGGCGCTGCCGACCGACACGCTCGTCTATCTGCTCGGCAGTCGCTATTGCGAGACCGATCGCCTGTCGGATATCGCATGGAAACTGTTCGAGCACACGCCGCCAGGCTGGGCGCGGGTGCAGGCCATCTGCGATTTCGTTCATCGTCACATCGCTTTCGGCTATGAGCACGCGCGCGCAACCAAGACGGCGCGGGAAGTCTACGACGAAGGCAAGGGCGTGTGCCGCGACTATGCTCATCTTGCCATCGCGTTCTGCCGCTGCATGAACATCCCGGCGCGCTACTGCACCGGCTATCTCAGCGACATCGGCACGCCGAAGCCCTGGGCCGTGGGAGATTTCGCCGGCTGGTTCGAGGCTTATCTCGGCGGAAGCTGGCACATGTTCGATCCCCGCAACAACACGCCGCGGATCGGCCGCGTTCTGATCGCGCAAGGACGCGATGCCGCGGACGTCCCGATCACCCAGACCTTCGGTCCGAATAAGCTAGTCAATTTCAAGGTATGGACCGACGAGGTTGCCTGATGACAGACAACAGCGTTGCGCTCAGCGCGGATGAATTTGCGTCCTTGGCCGAGATCGGCAAGGGCAAGGCGCAAGGCGAAATTCCGCAAGCGCACGGCGAGCGCCTGACCAACCTCGGTTATGCGATCAGGCGCCTCGGCGAACTCGAACTGACCTCATCCGGCGAGCGTCGGCTGGCATCGGGTGAATAGCTCGCTGCCGTTGCGTTCGGCTTCCTGCTACGCCACCGGCACCACGATCCGCCGATAAAGATGCCAGGTCGCGTGCCCGAGCACGGGCAGCGTCACCACCAACCCCAGAAAATACGGCAGCGCCGAGACGATCAGGACCATCACGATCACCGCGGCCCAGCCAATCATCGGCAGCGGGCTGGCCACGACCGCGCGCACGCTCGTCACCATCGCCGTGACGAAATCGACCTCGCGGTCGAGCAGCAGCGGAAACGACACCACGGTCAGCGAGAACAGGATCAGCGACAGCACCGCGCCAACCGCGTTGCCGATGCCCAGGAACAGCAAGCCCTCGTTCGTGGTCAGCACCACCGTCATGAATTCCTGTAGGCTCGAGAACGAGGCATGCAGGCCAAGCAGCAGCGCGATCAGAAGCCGCACCTGATACATCCAGACCACGAACACGAACAGCGTAACGAAGGCCATCCAGCCGATCTCGCTGCGCGCGCGCACGGCCGACCAGATCGCGCCGAGCGAGACGGGCTCGCCGCGTTCGCGGCGGCGGCTGACTTCATAGAGCCCGATCGCCACGAATGGCCCGAGCAGCGCGAAACCGGCGGCCAGCGGATAGACCAGATAAACCATGCCGAACGCAGTGAAGCACAGCATGATGGCGATGCCGCCGGCGGCGTAGAGCCCACCGAAGCAGAGGCCGTAAAGCGGCAGCGCCTGGAAATCACGCAGGCCTTCGACCAGCGCCTCGGCGATGTCGGTCGCCGCGACGGGACGCACCACCGGATCGACTTTGCCCGAAATGGACATCAGCTACCTCCTCGTTGGCCGGCGCGATCTCCGTCGCGCGCGGATTGACCTTGATCTTAGCGTCCCCGCGGCCAGCGCGCACGCGCGAGTTGGATTGCTGCACGACGGTATCCCGACGCCGCCGGCGCAGACCGAGGAAAGCCGTCGCGCCGGCGGCGGCGCTCCGTTCGGGGAGCTCATCCGTGCTGCACGCGGCTCTGAATCTTTCCCGCCGAGGACTTTTTCGGCCCGTTGCCTATGGACTGAGCGGAGGATGGTGCCGCAAATTGGGTCCTTGAACGAGCACCTGCGATGACCAGAGTGGACCGTCCGACCGATGAGCTTGCGTACCCGGCTACTGATACTCGTCATCGCGGCCATGCTGGTGCCGGCGAGCCTCGTCGGGCTGCGTTTCGTGCAGAACCGGAGCAGTGAGATCAACGCCGCCCTGGCCAATCTGGCGGCGTCGGCCGACGACATTGCCGGCGATCTGAGTGAGAAGATTCAAGGAACCGCGCAGCTTCACTACGGTCTGGCCCGAGCGCGCGACATCGACACGCGCGACAAGGCGGCATGCTCGGCGTTTCTGTCGGACGTGCGCGAGGAATACCCTCAGTTCACGGGAATCCTGACGATCGACCCGGACGGCAGCCTGTTCTGCGACTCGCTGCGGACCAACCGCACCCTCGATCTGAGGGATCGCGCCTATTTCAAGCAGGCCCTGGTCTCGCGCAGCGTCGTGGTTGAGCCGGTATTCGGCCGGCTGACCGGAACATCGGTGCTCCAGATCGCATATCCGGTGCGATCGGAGGCGGGTGCGCTGAAGCTGGTGCTGCTCGCCTCGTTCAACCTGCGCAAATTCGCCGAGTATCACCACAAGCGGCTGCTCGCCGAGAAGGATATCCTGCTCATCGACGGCAAGGGCACCGTTCTTGTCGCCCCCTCGGGAGACGGCTGGACCGCGCCCGTGGGCGCGTCGATTGCGGGATCCGATCTGCTCCGCTTCGCGGCGGCTCCCGATCAAAAAGCATTTCAGGAAGTGACCGATCGCGACGGCCGCACGCAAGTCTGGGCCGTCGCCCACTCACCTTCGATCCGTGATGCCGGCCTCTACATCCTGGTCGGACGCTCCAAGGACGGATTGGTCGCGGCGGCGAATCGCCGGCTCTACGAGGACATGGCGATCCTCGCGGTGGCCTTGCTGCTGCTGCTCGCCGGTGTATGGATCCTCGCGACCGTGAGCGTCGGGCGCCAGGTCGGGCGGCTCGCCAACATGGCGAAGAGACTCGGGCTCGGCGATCTCAGCGCGCGAATTCCTCCTCCCCATCCGCGCGGCGAGCTGGGCGGATTGATGACCCTGCTCAATGGCACCGCCGAGTCGCTTGAGCAGCAACGCGCGGCCATCGCGGACCTCAACCAGAGGCTCAGCCAATCCCAGAAGATGGAGGCCATGGGCCAGCTCACCGGCGGCGTGGCGCATGACTTCAACAACCTCCTCACCGTCATTCTCGGCAATTCGGAGCACCTTGCCGACAGGCTGACGGGAAACAAGGAATTGCACCGGATCGCCGGCGACATCGCGACAGCCGCCGAACGCGGCTCCGACCTGACGCGCAGCCTGCTCGCCTTCGCGCGCAAGCAGCCCCTGAGGCCGCGAGACATTGACATCGGTGAGAAGATTCAAGAGATGGAGCACTTGTTGCGCCGCCCCTTGGGCGAGCACATCGAATGCACCTTCGCGCTCGCACCGGACCTGTGGTTGATCAGCGTCGATCCCGGCCAGCTAACGACTGCGCTGCTCAATCTCGTGCTCAACGCGCGCGATGTCATGCAGTTGGGCGGCAGGCTGACCATCGAGGCGCGCAACGTCTCGCTCGGCGAATCCGACTTGGACATCAATGGCGAACCGCGACCAGGCGACTATGTCATGGTGGCCGTGACCGACACCGGCAGCGGCATGACCGCCGAGGTGGCGAGCCGGGCGTTCGAGCCGTTCTTCACCACGAAGGAGGTCGGCAAGGGGACCGGGCTTGGCCTGAGCATGGTCTACGGGTTTGTGCGGCAGTCCGGCGGATTGGTGCAGATGCAGTCTGCGCCGAGGCAAGGCAGCGCAGTCAGGCTGTTCTTTCCCCGCCTGGCCACGCCGCCAAACGAGGACGCCTCACCCGCCGAAGGGATCGTCGCGCGCGAAGGAAGCGAGACCATTCTCGTCGTCGAGGACAACGACATGGTTCGGACCTATGTCGAAAGCGAGCTGAAGACGCTCGGCTATCGCGTCATCACAGCCGCGAGCGGCCCGGCTGCGCTCGACCTGTTGCACCAGTCCGGGGACATCGACCTGCTGTTCACCGACGTCGTGATGCCCGGCGGCATGTTCGGGCCGGAGCTTGCCAGGCAAGCAATCCAGCTGCGGCCCGGGCTCAAGGTGCTCTTCACCTCCGGCTACAGCCAAAATCCGGTCAAGGCCCCCGACGGGATTGGCGATGCCCGCGTGCTGACCAAGCCGTTCCGGCGGCGAGACCTCGCCGCGATGCTGCGGTCCGCGCTGTCGGCGCCGTCGCGGTGAGATGACGGTGTGCTCTACCCGAGCGCTCGCAGCTCGCGGCGCAGCACCTTTCCGGTGGCAGTCATCGGCAATGTCTCCGCGAATTCCACGAACCGTGGATATTCGTGGGCGGCGAGTTGCACCTTGACGAATTCCTGGATCTCGCGCGCGAGTGCGTCGCCAGCGGCAAAGCCCGGGCGCAGCACGATCCAGGCCTTGATCGATTCAGTGCGGATCGGATCGGGGATGCCGACCACGGCCGCCATCGCCACCGCCGGGTGCTTCATCAGCGTGTGCTCGATCTCGGACGGGCCGACGCGATAGCCGGCGGTGGTGATGACGTCGTCCTCGCGGCTGACGTACCAGAAGTAACCGTCCTGGTCCTGCACGCCGAGATCGCCGGTGAGCAGGAACTCGCCGGCATATTTCTTCGCCGTCGCCTCCGGATTGCGCCAGTATTCGAGCATCGCGCAAGGACAGGGTTGGCGCACGCCGATGATGCCGCGCTGGCCACGTGGCTGCTCCTCGCCTCTGTCGTTGACGATGCGGACGTCGAAACCCGGCGTCGCCTTGCCCATCGAACCGGGGCGGATCGGAAACAGATTCGCGTTGCTGCCGATCACGAGATTGCATTCGGTCTGGCCGAACACCTCATGCGCGTCGACGCCGAAAGTCTCGCGCACCCAGCCGAGCAGCTCGCCGCCAAGGGACTCACCGCCGGTAAAGATGCTGCGCAGCTTGACGCCGGAATGCGTCACGCCGGCCTGCCGCATCAGCTTCAGCGCGGTCGGCGGCAGGAAGACATTGCGCACTCCGAGATCGGCCATCATCTGCATCGCCGCTTGTGGCTCGAACTTTCGTGCGCGGTGGCCGACCAGGGGAATGCCGTGATACCAAAACGCGAACAGGCCGTTGATGAGGCCGCCGATCCAGGCCCAGTCTGCCGGCGTCCACATCAGATCGCCGGGACGAGGCAGGAAGTTGTGGCACATCTCGACATTGGGGAGATGTCCGAGCACGACGCGGTGCGCGTGCAGCGCGCCCTTCGGATTGCCGGTCGTGCCCGAGGTGTAGATGATCAACGCGGGATCGTCCGCAGACGTGTCCACCAGCGTGAAGTCGGGCGATGCCGCCTTGACCGAATTCCAGAACGATGTCGTGCCCGCCGGCGTTCGTTCGCCAACGATGTAGACATTCTTCAGCTCCGGCAGACGGTCGCGTATCTTCGAAAGCTTCTCCCAGCCTCCCGCGTCGGTGACGATCGCCTTGGCCTGCGAGTTCGACAGACGGAATTCCAGCGCGTCTTCGCCGAACAGCGCGAACAGCGGAATGGAGATCATCGCCGAACGGAACGCGGCCATGTGCGCGATCGGCAGCTCCAGCGACTGCGACAGGAACACCGCGACGCGGTCGCCGCGGGCAAGACCATCCGCCTTCAGCACATTGGCGAAGCGGCGCGACATCTCCGCGACCTCGTCGAAGGATGTGCGCGTGACGGCGCCGTTCTCGTCGACATAGACCAACGCCAGCCGGCCGGTGCCGTCGGCGTGGCGATCGCAGCAGGCCTCCGCCAGGTTGAAGCGCGCCGGGATCTCCCAGCGGAAATTGCTGTAGAGTTCGTCGTAGGTGCTGGCTTCGGTGAGCATGGTCGTTTCCCGGCCGCGTCGTCATGGCCGGACTTGTTCCGGCCATCCACGTTCTTGTTTGGCCCCAGTTTAAGGGCGTGGATGCCCGGGACAAGCCCGGGCATGACGGCTGTGGCTACCGCACCGTCCGGAAGAATTTCCTGACCTCGCCGACATACAGCTCCGGCTGCTCGAACGCGGCGAAATGCCCGCCCTTCTCCATCTCGCTCCAATGCGTGATGTTGTGGAAGTTCGGCTCCATCCAGCGCCGCACCGGCGTGATGATCTCCTTGGGGAAGACAGCCACGCCCGTCGGCACCTTGACGATCGGCGTGGTCCGGCGCTTGCCGAAGCTTTCCCAATAGAGCCGCGCAGACGAGGTCGCCGTCTCCGTCGCCCAGTAGAGCATGACGTTGTCGAGCAGCTCGTCCTTGGTGAAGATGTTTTCGGGATGACCGTTGCAATCGGTCCAGGCCCAGAATTTTTCCAGAATCCAGGCCGCCTGCCCGCTCGGCGAATCCGTCAGACCATAGCCGAGTGTCTGCGGCCGCGTCGATTGCTGCTTCGAATAGCCGGAGTCGAGGTCGACGTAATGCTTGAGGCCGGCGAGCGCGCGCTTCTCTTCCGGTGTCGGTTCGCCCTCGACTTTCGGCGCGGCGTTGAAGGCGAGCGTGATGTGGATGGCGGCGCAATGCTCGGCGTCCTGCATGCCAAGCGAGGTCGTCACCGCCGAGCCCCAGTCGCCGCCCTGCGCGCCATAACGCGCGTAGCCGAGCCGGTCCATCAGCCTGGCCCAGGTCGCGGCGATACGATTGACGCCCCAGCCGGTGGTGTTCGGCTTGCCCGAGAACCCAAAGCCCGGCAGCGACGGACAGACGACGTGGAAGGCATCGGCGGGGTTGCCGCCATGCGCGACAGGATCGACCAGCGGCGCGATTACCTTCTGGAATTCGACGATCGAGCCGGGCCAACCATGAGTGATGATCAGCGGCAGCGCCGTCGGCTCCTTCGAGGGCGCATGCAGGAAGTGGATGTCGAGCCCGTCGATCTCGGTGGTGAACTGCTCGAAGCGGTTGAGCTGGGCCTCACGCGCGCGCCAGTCGTAGCCGTCGGCCCAATAGGTGCAGATCTCCTGGATCCATGTCAGCGGCGCACCCTGGCTCCAGTCGTCGACCAGCTCCGCCTCCGGCCAGCGCGTGCGAGCGAGGCGCGACTTGAGGTCGGTGAGGATATCGTCGCTGATGGCGATGCGAAACGGCTTGATGGCGGTCATCGGTTGCCTCCCCATTTTTTCTTGTCATTCCGGGGCGTGCGGAGCACGAGCCCGGAATCCATCGATCAACAGAGTCGGCGGCGCGATGGATTCTCAGATGCGCAATTGCGCATCATAGCTCGGCGCTATGCGTCGCCCCGGAATGACGGCCTAGCCCGTCAGAGCAGCCTTCACCAAACCGGACGCCTTGCCGAAATCCATCTGGCCGGCATACTTCGTCTTCAACACGGCAATCACCTTGCCCATGTCCTTCATGCCGGCGGCGCCGGTCTCGGCGACCGCGTCAGAGATCGCCTTCTTCACGTCGTCGTCCGACATCTGCTTCGGCAGATACGCCGAGATCACCGCGATCTCGTCGCGCTCCTGCGCGGCGAGTTCGGCACGGCCGCCCTTCTCGTAGAGCTCGACCGACTCCTGGCGCTGCTTGATCATCTTCTGAAACACGCCGAGCAGGTCCGCGTCCGAGAGCGGCGGCTTGCCGCTGCCGCGCGCCTCGATGTCGGCGTTCTTGATGGTCGAGTTGACCATACGTAGCGTGGACAGCTTGCGCTCTTCCTTGGCCTTCATGGCCTCCTTGACCGCATTGTTGATGTCGTCGCGCAGCATGATCGTGCTCCCCTAGAATATCCGACGCCTGATCTAGGCCGTTCGCGGCCCTGAGACAACGGGGGTTTCCAGCCATTCGACCAGCGCGCGCACCGTCGCCGCAGGCTGCTCCGGTTGCGGCAGGTGTCCGCAATTCTCCAGAACGACGAGCCTTGCGCCGGCAATGCCCTCCGCCATCTCCTTCGAGAATGCGTTGGGAATCGTGTTGTCCGCATCTCCCGTCAGCACCAATGTCGGGCATTTGATCGTCGCAAGCGTCGGCCGTGAATCCACTCGCGCGATGATCGCGGTCTGCTGTCGCAGATAGCCTTCGACGCCGACGTCCTCGCCCTGCTCGTGCACGAGCTGGCGAATACCGGAATCGTCGCGGCGAGAGGGATGGACCAGTTCGGGAAACATCTCCTCGCGCGCGGCACGCAGCTCACCGCGCCGGGCCCGCTCCATCAGGCCGCGGCGGCGCGCGGTCGCCTCCGGCGTGTCGGGCCGCGCCTGGGTGTTGATCAGCGCCAGCTTCGTCACCCGCTCGGGCGCCTGGCGCATGATCTCGAGGGCGATGTAGCCGCCCATGGAATGGCCGGCGAGCGCGAAGCGCGGCGGCGCCTCGCTCAGCACCCGTCGGGCGATTGCCGCCATGCTGTCGTCGCGAACATGGTTGGCGACCATCACCGGGCCGAACCGCCAGAGCGCCGGGATCACCGGCGCATAGATCCGGGCCGAGGAAGCTAATCCCGGAACCAGCAGAATCGGCGTCGTCTGGTCCATTATTGCCTCCCAAGCCCCGGAATTTGCCGGAAATTATGCCGCGGAGCTTAGGGGCCCAAGGCGACCTGTCAAATATGCAAAAACGCATGTGAATCCACGCTTCTCCGCTTTGACGGCAGCGCCCGCGGGGACTATGAACCGGGCTTATGACACAATCCGAAAACGATACCGCCTGGCCGGACCACAAACCGACCGCGCTGTTGGTGCTTGCCGACGGCACGGTGCTCGAAGGCTTTGGCCTCGGCGCCGAAGGCCAAGCCGTCGGTGAGGTCTGCTTCAACACCGCGATGACCGGCTATGAGGAGATCCTCACCGATCCCTCCTATGCCGGTCAGCTCATCACCTTCACCTTCCCGCATATCGGCAATGTCGGTACCAACGACGACGACATCGAGACGGTGAACATGGCCGCGACGCCCGGCGCGCGCGGCGTGATCCTGCGCACCGCGATCACCGATCCCTCGAACTACCGCGCCACCAAGCATCTCGACCAGTGGCTGAAGGCCCGCGGCATCATCGGCCTCTCCGGCATCGACACCCGCGCGCTGACCGCACTGATCCGCAACAAGGGCATGCCCAACGCCGTGATCGCGCACGCCAAAGACGGCGAGTTCGACCTGCACGGCCTGAAGGAAGAAGCGCGCGAATGGCCGGGCCTCGAGGGCATGGACCTCGTGCCGATGGTCACCTCCGGCCAGCGCTTCACCTGGGACGAGACGCCCTGGCTCTGGGAGAAGGGCTTTGGCCGTCAGGACAAGCCTGAGTTCAACGTCGTCGCCATCGACTACGGCATCAAGCGCAACATTCTGCGCCTGCTCGCCGGCGTCGGCTGCAAGGTCACGGTGGTGCCGGCAACGACGTCATCCGAGGATATCCTGGCGATGAAGCCGGATGGCGTGTTCCTGTCGAACGGTCCCGGCGATCCGGCCGCGACCGGCAAATATGCCGTGCCCGTGATCCAGGACGTGATCAAGTCCGGCACGCCGACATTCGGAATTTGTCTCGGCCATCAGATGCTCGGCCTCGCCGTCGGCGCCAAGACGAAGAAGATGCACCAGGGCCATCACGGCGCCAATCATCCCGTCAAGGACGAGACCACCGGCAAGGTCGAGATCACTTCGATGAACCACGGCTTTGCCGTGGACGAGAGCACCCTGCCGACGGGCGCGACGCAGACCCACATCTCGCTGTTCGACGGCTCCAATTGCGGCATCCAGCTCGACGGCAAGCCGGTGTTCTCGGTGCAGTACCACCCCGAGGCCTCACCGGGTCCGCGCGACTCGCACTATCTGTTCCAGCGGTTTGCGGACCTGATGCGGCAGAACAAGAGCGCGTAAGGCGCGCGCTCTCCTGCAACTGCTATGACGACATCGAGCCCGGGTCTTCTCCCGGGCTTTTGTCGTTCCGGGGCGCAGCGCAGCGCGAACCCGGAATGACAGCGGAACGAGGAACGCCGCTCAATTCCTGTCGTTGATCCCTGCTACGCTCACGCAGGAGCCCTTATGTCCGTCGTCCGCGACAATGCCGAGCCGCTCGCCATCGTGTTTGAGGATGACGGGCTCGTGCCGAACAATATCCTCCCCTTCCTGGTCTACCAGGCCGCAGTGAAGCTTGATTCCAGACAGCCGGAAGAGACAATCGAACGCTTGTTCGAAGCGAACGGCTGGGGCAGCACGTGGCGCAATGGCGTCTTCGATTATCTGCATTATCATGCGACGGTGCACGAGGTGCTCGGCGTTGCGCGTGGCAGCGCCCGCGTTCGCTTCGGCGGCGACCACGGCCAGGAGCTGGAGATCAAGGCCGGCGACGTCGCGATCCTGCCCGCCGGCACAGGTCACCAACGCATTAAGGCGAGCGCGGATTTCTGTGTGATCGGCGCCTATCCGCCGGGCGCGAAGATGGAGGTCACCCGCGCAACGCCGGAGAACCACGCCAAGGCGCTGAAGACGATTCCAAAGGTCGCGCTGCCGCCGGCCGATCCGGTGACGGGCAAGAATGGCGCGCTGATGCGGTTGTGGCGGTAGCTACAAAGACGTTGCAGTAGGGTGGGTTAGCGAAGCGTAACCCACCTCTTCTGTTTCCGCGGAGGCAGAGGCGGTGGATTACGCCTGCGGCTAATCCACCCTACGACCTATCCTACGCCTCGTTCGCACCTTCCTGTCTCGTGGCTTCGAACAGGAACCAGGTGCGGCGCTCGGTCTCGTCGATGAAGTTTTCGAGGATGCTGGCGCTGGCGACGTCACCGGCGTCGTCGCAGACCTCGTGTGCCTTGCGCATTGCCGCGGCGACATGCTTGTTGTCCTGCATCAGCTCGCGCAGCATCTCGCGCGGCGGGACATAATCTTCGTTGTTGTCCTTGATGGTCTGGAGCTTGGCGATCTGCCCGATCGATTTCAGCGTGGTACCGCCGATCTTGCGGACGCGCTCGGCGAGTTGGTCGGTGGTGGCGAAAATCTGGTCGGACTGTTCGTCGAGCAGCAAATGATAGTCGCGGAAATGCCGGCCGCTGATATGCCAGTGGAAATTCTTGGTCTTCAGATACAGCGCGAACGCATCGGCCAGAAGCACGTTGAGCGCCTCCGAAACCTTGTTGACCGCCTGGGACGACAGATCGGTGGGTGTGTCGAGGTCGGGCGAGACCTTTTGTGGGGCTTTGCTCACGGGAAACCTTCCTGTTAGGACGCGGACATTGACGGCGCGCCGCCGCCCCCCTAACGCAGGCGGGCAGCGCCGGTTCCTGCATCGGAACCGTTTGGCCGGGACCCTCGACGACCATGGACGATTGGATCGACTATTACGACTCGACGCACACGATCTATGTCAGCAAGCTGCATCGCGACTTGCACTTCCAGATTATCGCGCGGGACATTATCGGCTACATCTCTTCGCCCGAGGCGACCGTGCTCGACTATGCCTGCGGCGAGGCGCTGTCGGCGAGCGAGGTCGCTGCGGCCTGTGGAAAGCTGATCCTCGCCGAGCCCGCGCCCGGCGTGCGCGGCCGGTTGATCGCGCGCTTTGCCCCGAACACGAAAATCCGCGTCCGCTCGCTCGACGACGTCCACAACATGCAGGAGCAGTCGATCGATCTCGTCGTGATGAACTCGGTCGCGCAATACATGACGCCGGACGAGCTCGACACCGCGCTCCTCAATTTCCGGCGTATCCTAAAGCCCTCCGGCAAGCTCGTGCTCGGCGACATCCTCCAGCCCAATGTCGGCATGTTCAGGGACGTCACGGCGCTGCTCAGCTTCGGCCTGCGTCACGGCTTTTTGAAAGATGCGCTGATCGGGCTGATCAGCACCGCACTGTCGGATTACCGTCATCTGCGCACGCGCATCGGGCTGCAGCGCTACAGTGAGGAGGAGATCACCGCCAAGCTCAAGATAGCCGGCTTCGCGGTCCAGCGCGCTCACCGCAATATCGGCCACAATCGCTGGCGCATGACGTTCGTCGCGCGGCCGCCGTTGGTTCGGTAAGTTTCTTGGGTTCGGTGAGTTTCCTGGGTTCGTTAAGCATAACGTCTGCCTGAGGTGGCTTGTCGCACCCTGATCGGCAATGATCGCCGCGGCCCGGTGGCGGAAGTGTCTACGCGAGGGCGATGCATCGCTCTTTATCCTGGTTCAAATCCAGGCCGGGTCTCCACGCTTCGCCCCTGCGGGGGCTACGCGTGGCGCCGCCACGCGAAGCCCGAAGGGCGAAGGGCGAAGCGTGTCCGGCGTAGCTGGAGCGAAGCGCATGCGTAGACGGACTGGCCGACCAATCCTCACTCCGCCTCGACCACTTCACATTCAGGCAAGAGTCGCAGCCGGTCGGCATCCTTTGCCGCGGAGGCGATGACGGCATCGAGCAGGCCCGGAAAACGTGCGTCCAGATCCTCGCGGCGCAGCCGCACGAAGCGGTTGGTGCCGGCGACGCGGGTCTGCATCAGGCCGCATTCGCGCAGCTTGGCGAAGTGATAGGCGAGGTTTGATTTGCCCGCGAGCCCGTTGAAATCGCCGCAGCACAGCTCGCCGCTGACACGTTCCTGCTGCGCGAGCTGATACACAATCGTCAACCTGATCGGGTCGCTCAGGCAATCCAGAACCATCGGCAGTTCGATCTGCTCGCGGGTGGGGTGGGGAGGCGTGCGGCTCATGGTCTGAGGATCATAGTGAAATCGCCTCGATGTTCAATAGTTCTTGAACCAATTGACTCCTGACCCCGTCCCATCGATAGTTCAATAAACGTTGAACATCGGGATTTCTCGGATGAGCGTATTCTGGTTGGCCTTGGCGGCCTTTGCGATCGGCACGGAAGGCTTTGTCATTGCAGGGCTTTTGCCGTCGATCGCCACCGACCTGGCGATTTCAGTCCCCGCCGCCGGCCAGTTGGTCACGGCCTATGCTCTCACCTATGCGGTCGGCTCCCCGATCCTGGCGGTGACGCTGAACAATATCGACCGCCGCACCGTGCTGGCCCTGGCGCTATCGACCTTCATCGCCGGAAACCTCGCGGCGATGGTGGCGTCGAATTACGCCCTGCTGCTGGCCTCGCGCATGCTGATGGCGCTGGGCTCCGGGCTGTGCATGCCGACCGCGCTGGCCGTATCCGTGGCCGTCGCCGCGCCGGAGCGACGCGGCCGCGCGGTGGCACTCGTCACCTCGGGCCTCACGGTTGCGACCGTCATCGGCGTTCCCCTCGGCAATCTCGTCGGCAGCATGCTCGGCTGGCGCGCGACCTTTGCCATGGTCGCCCTGATCGGTGCCGTTGCGCTCGCCGGCCTCCTGCTCGGCCTGCCCCGCAACACGGCCTCGCTCAGCGATCGGCTGGCGGTGGCGCGTCACCGCAATGTCCTGACGGCGCTTCTGATCACGATCTTATGGGCGCTCGGCGGCTTCACAGTGTTCACCTATTTCGCGGTCCCGCTGCGCGGTCTTGGATTTGATGCGTCGCAGATCAGCCTCGCGCTGCTGGTGTTCGGCGGCGCCGCCGCGATCGGGAACATGCTCGGCGGCGTCCTGGCCGACCGGCTCGGCACGCTCGCCACAGCAGGTCTCGGGCTTGCCGGCATGGCCAGCGCGCTGATCCTGCATTCGCTGGTCCTGAAGCTGATGCCGGGACAGGCCCATTATGCGGTGCTGGGCGCGATCTTCCTCTGGGGCATCTCGGGATGGGCGTTCTACCCGGCCCAGGTCGCCAGCATCATCCGGATCGAGCCGCAGGCCTCGATGATCGCGCTCTCGCTCAACGCCTCGGCCATGTATCTCGGCTTTGCGATCGGCGGTGCCTTGGGCGGCGCCGTGCTTGCGGCGTGGAGCCCGGCCGATCTCGGCTGGGTCGGCGGATTGAGCGTTTCGGCGGCTCTTCTGGTCCATCTCGCCCGGGGCTGGCAGGCCCGGCCAAAACCGGTCAAAATTGCCGGTTGATGGGCGTTTTTCGGGGTTTCGCCGCCCCGAAAACTGGTCTAAGACCCACCCCGCGCGCGAGGGGGGACCACCGCGCTCTCGGCCAAAGGGACGCGCAGCAGGCGCGCCCTTTTTTTGTGCCCAAATTCCACTTCGGCGAGAGTTGATGCCCAAACGTACAGACATCACCACCATCCTGATCATCGGCGCCGGTCCCATCGTGATCGGCCAGGCCTGCGAGTTCGACTATTCGGGCACCCAGGCGGTGAAGACGCTGAAGGAAGAGGGCTATCGCATCGTCCTCGTCAATTCCAATCCGGCCACCATCATGACCGACCCGGAATTGGCCGATGCGACCTATATCGAGCCGATCACGCCCGAGATCGTCGCAAAAATCATCGAGAAGGAACGTCACGTCATTCCCGGCGGCTTCGCGCTGCTGCCGACCATGGGCGGACAGACCGCGCTGAACTGCGCGCTGTCGCTGCGCCAGCAAGGCACGCTGGAAAAGTTCGACGTCGAGATGATCGGCGCCACCGCGGACGCGATCGACAAGGCCGAAGACCGCCAGCTGTTCCGCGAGGCCATGACCAAGATCGGGCTCGAGACACCGAAGTCGCGGCTCGCCAACGCCTCCGCCCTGAAGAAGTCCTTCCGCGACAAGTACCAGGCCGATCGCGCGAAGGCCTCGGGCGCGGCGCTCGCAGAGCTCGAGCGGCAGTGGACGCTCGGCGAGAGCGACCGCCGCAAGCGCTACCAGGAATATGCGCTCGGCCAGGCGCTGATGGCGTTGTCCGAGATCGGCCTGCCCGCGATCATCCGCCCCTCCTTCACCATGGGCGGCACCGGCGGCGGCATTGCCTATAACAAGGAAGAGTTCCTCGACATCATCGAGCGCGGCCTGGATGCGTCTCCTACCAACGAAGTGCTGATCGAAGAATCCGTGCTCGGCTGGAAAGAGTACGAGATGGAGGTGGTGCGCGACAAGAAAGACAATTGCATCATCGTCTGCTCGATCGAGAATCTCGATCCGATGGGCGTGCACACCGGCGATTCCATCACGGTGGCGCCGGCGCTGACGTTGACCGACAAGGAATACCAGATCATGCGCGACGCCTCGCTTGCGGTGCTGCGCGAGATCGGGGTCGAGACCGGCGGCTCCAACGTGCAGTTCGGCGTCAACCCGGAAGACGGCCGCATGGTCGTCATCGAGATGAATCCGCGCGTGTCGCGTTCCTCCGCCCTGGCTTCGAAAGCCACCGGCTTTCCGATCGCAAAGGTCGCCGCCAAGCTTGCGGTCGGCTACACGCTCGACGAAATCGCCAACGACATCACCGGCGGCGCCACGCCGGCCTCGTTCGAGCCGACGATCGACTACGTCGTCACCAAGGTGCCGCGTTTCGCCTTCGAGAAATTCCCCGGTGCCTCCACCACGCTGACCACGTCGATGAAGTCGGTCGGCGAAGTCATGGCGATCGGCCGCACCTTCCAGGAAAGCCTTCAGAAGGCCTTGCGCGGGCTCGAGACCGGACTCACCGGCCTCGACGAGATCGAGATCGAAGGTCTCGGTCGCGACGACGACAAGAATGCGATCCGCGCTGCGCTAGGCACGCCGACGCCGAACCGGCTGCTCCAGGTCGCCCAGGCGATGCGGCTCGGCTGGTCGGACGAGGAGATCTTCAATTCCTGCAAGATCGATCCGTGGTTCCTCAGCGAGATGCGCGGCATCGTCGACATGGAAGCGAAGGTCCGCAAGAACGGCCTGCCGGGCAACGCCTTCGGCATGCGCACGCTCAAGGCCATGGGCTTCTCCGATGCCCGGCTCGCGGTGATCGCGGAGACGACGGAGGCCGAGGTCACGGCGAAGCGCCACGCGCTCGGCGTTCGCCCGGTCTACAAGCGCATCGACACCTGCGCGGCCGAGTTCGCCTCGCCCACCGCCTACATGTACTCGACCTATGAGGCGCCGTTCGCGGGCGCGCCTGCGGACGAGAGCTCGCCGTCCGACAAGAAGAAGGTCATCATCCTCGGCGGCGGACCGAACCGCATCGGCCAGGGCATCGAATTCGACTATTGCTGCTGTCACGCCTGCTTCGCGCTGCACGACGCCGGCTACGAATCCATCATGGTCAACTGCAACCCGGAGACGGTGTCGACCGACTACGACACGGCCGACCGGCTCTATTTCGAGCCGCTCACCGCCGAGGACGTGCTGGAGATCATCGCGAAGGAACGCACGAACGGCACGCTGCACGGCGTGATCGTGCAGTTCGGCGGCCAGACCCCGCTCAAGCTCGCGCGCGCGCTGGAAGCCGCTGAAGTGCCGATTCTCGGCACCTCGCCCGATGCCATCGATCTTGCGGAAGACCGCGACCGCTTCAAGCGGGTGCTCGACAAGCTGCGGCTGAAGCAGCCCAAGAACGGCATCGCCTATTCAGTCGAGCAAGCGCGCCTGGTCGCAACCGATCTCGGCCTGCCGCTGGTGGTGCGCCCGTCCTACGTGCTCGGCGGCCGCGCGATGCAAATAATCCGCGAGGAGAACCAGCTCAGTGATTACCTGCTCGGCACGCTGCCGGAGCTGGTGCCGGGGGACGTCAAGGCGCGCTACCCGAACGACAAGACCGGCCAGATCAACACCGTGCTCGGCAAGAACCCGCTGCTGTTCGACCGCTATCTGTCCGATGCGACCGAGATCGACGTCGACTGCCTCTGCGACGGCAAGGACACCTTCATCGTCGGCATCATGGAGCACATCGAGGAAGCCGGCATCCATTCCGGCGACAGCGCCTGCTCGCTGCCGCCGCACTCGCTGGACGACAAGATGATCGAGGAGCTGGAGCGGCAGACCCGCGAGCTGGCGCTCGGCCTCGACGTCGTCGGCCTGATGAACGTGCAATACGCCATCAAAGACGGCGAGATCTACGTGCTCGAAGTCAATCCGCGCGCCTCGCGCACGGTGCCCTTTGTCGCCAAGGTGGTCGGCACGCCAGTCGCGAAGATCGCGGCGCGCGTCATGGCCGGCGAGAAGCTTGCCGATTTCAAGCTGAAGAAGGCGAACTTCGATCATGTCGGCGTGAAGGAATCGGTATTTCCGTTTGCCCGCTTCCCCGGCGTCGATACCGTGCTCGGCCCCGAGATGCGCTCGACCGGCGAGGTCATGGGCATCGACCGCTCCTTCGCGGTGGCGTTCGCCAAGAGCCAGCTCGGCGGCGGCACACGGGTGCCGCGCAAGGGCACGGTGTTCGTCTCGGTTCGCGAGAGCGACAAGACGCGCATCACCGAGGCCGTCCGCGAGCTGCATTCGCTCGGCTTCAAGGTGCTGGCGACGTCGGGCACGGCCCGCTTCCTGACCGACCAGGGCATCCCGACCGAGAAGGTGAACAAGGTGCTGGAGGGCAGGCCGCACATCGTCGACGCCATTACCAATGGCGACGTCCAGCTCGTCTTCAACACCACCGAAGGGCCGCAGGCGCTCGCCGACAGCCGTTCTCTTCGGCGCGCGGCCCTCTTGCATAAAGTGCCGTATTACACCACTCTTTCCGGGGCCGTGGCGGCCGCGCAGGGCATCCGCGCCTATCTGGGCGGGGACCTTGAGGTTCGGACCCTGCAGAGCTACTTTTCGGAAACCTGATCGCGAGCGGGAGGCCCAATCTCCCGCTAAGTGATTGGCGATGAAGCCACTATGGCCGGAGGAACTGTCCGGCCATAAGGTTGTTCTGTTCCGGCGCCAAGCCCATATGAACGTTCGGCGGCACGCGCGTTGAGCCCCCGGACAGAACTGACGAATCAAGTTGCGTGCGCGCTGACATGTCAGGGCGCGCGCGACCGAAGGACGAGAGAAGAGATGGAAAAGGTACCGATGACAGCGGGCGGCTTTGCCGCACTCGGGGAAGAACTGAAGAAGCGCCAGTCGGAGGACCGTCCGCGGATCATCGAGCATATCGCCGAGGCGCGCTCGCACGGAGACCTTTCGGAGAACGCGGAATACCACGCCGCGAAGGAAGAGCAGTCCCACAATGAAGGCCGCATCGCCGAGCTCGAGGACAAGCTCGCGCGCGCCGACATCATCGACATCTCGAAGCTGTCCGGCGACACCATCAAGTTCGGCGCGACCGTGACGCTGGTCGACGAGGACACCGAAAAGAAGACGGTGTGGCAGATCGTCGGCGAGGTCGAGGCCGACGCCAAGAAGGGCCGCATCTCCATCACCTCGCCGCTCGCGCGCGCGCTGATCGGCAAGAAGAAGGGCTCAACCGTCGAGGTCAACGCACCCGGCGGCGCCAAGGCTTATGAGATCACCAAGGTGGAGTGGCGGTAGCGATTTGCGGTTGCGTTTGGTTTGGAAAAGGCCGCGCACTGCGCGGCCTTTTTTGTTGCTGCGTGTTGCCGGCAATGAGATGGGATGATCCCTCACCTCTCGTCATTGCGAGCGGAGCGAAGCAATCCAGAGTCTTTCCGCAGAGGTCGCCTGGATTGCTTCGCTCCGCTCGCAATGACGGAGGAGACGCTACCTTCGTCCCCTCACGTCGAGCGGCACGGCCGCCTCGTATTTCGAATTGTGCAGCACCAGCGAGGTCCGCACGTTGCGGACGTGCGGAGCGGCGGTCAAATGGGTGACGAAATCCTGGAAGGTGGCCATGTCGGGCGCGACGCATTTCAGGATGAAATCGACTTCGCCCGACAGCATCCAGCACTCGCGCACCAGCGGCTCGGCGCGGACGAACTCCTCGAAGGCGCGTAAATCCGCCTCGGCCTGGCTGGAGAGGTGCACTGCGGCAAATACCGTGACGTCGAAGCCGAGCTTGCGCGCGTCGAGAAGCCCACGATAGCCGTGGATATACCCCTCCTCCTCCAGCGCCCGGACGCGGCGCAGGCAGGGCGGTGGCGAAATGCCGACGCGCTTGGCCAGCTCGACATTCGTGATTCGACCGTCGGCCTGAATCTCGGTGAGAATTTTCAGGTCGATCTCGTCTAGGTTCCGCGACACGTGATTGGAACTCCTGGCCTTTGCGGCGGTATTGGTGGGTCTGTCGCAATCCTCATAGCCCAGACCGCGCACTCGGCGCAATTTTATTGCGCGTGCAGCGCAATCGACTTTTGTTCCCTGTTGGAAAAATCCGCCGACAGGGAATGCAATTCTTGCATAGCTCACCAGAAGGCTTAGATTACCTCTGATATTTCAGCGCCTCCGCGAGGCCTCCCGGCACGTTCCGCGCCCGCGCTGCAGTCCCCCGTGAAAGGCATCTGTCGAAATGTCCGCCGCTGTCCATGCAAAGGTCGTCATCATCGGCTCCGGCCCCGCCGGCTACACGGCGGCGATCTACGCCGCACGCGCGATGCTCGAGCCGATCCTGATCCAGGGCATCCAGGCAGGCGGCCAGCTCACCATCACCACCGACGTCGAGAACTATCCCGGTTTCGCCGACGTGATCCAGGGCCCCTGGCTGATGGAGCAGATGGAGAAGCAGGCGCTGCATGTGGGCACCCAGATCAAGACCGATCTGGTGACCAAGCTCGACACCTCGCAGCGCCCCTTTCGCCTGACCTGCGATAGCGGTGACGTCTATCTCGCCGACACCGTGATCCTCGCCACCGGCGCCCAGGCGCGCTGGCTCGGGCTGCCGTCCGAAGCGAAATTCCAGGGCGGCGGCGTGTCGGCCTGTGCCACCTGTGACGGGTTCTTCTACCGCAACAAGGACGTCGTGGTGGTCGGCGGCGGCAATACCGCGGTCGAGGAAGCCCTGTACCTCACCAACCATGCCTCGCAGGTCACCATCGTGCATCGTCGCGATCACTTCCGCGCCGAACGCATCCTGCAGGAGCGTCTGTTCAAGCACCCGAAGATCAAGGTGGTCTGGGACTCAGCCGTCGACGAGATCTGCGGCACCGAGAACCCGAACAAGGTCACCTATGTTCGACTGAAGAACGTCAAGACCGGCGCCTTGACCGATGTGCCGACCGACGGCGTCTTCGTCGCCATCGGGCATGCCCCGGCGACCGAGCTCGTGGCCGGCCAGATCAAGCTGAAACCGTCGGGCTATGTCGAGGTCGCCCCGAACTCGACCGCCACCTCGGTCCCCGGCCTGTTCGCCGCCGGCGACGTCGCCGACGAGACCTATCGTCAAGCGGTCACGGCGGCCGGCCTCGGCTGCATGGCAGCGCTCGAGGCGGAACGATTTTTGGCCCTGCGCGCCAGCGAGCGCGCGGCAGCGGAATAGACATCATGGCAAGAACACGCGACGGATTTACGGATATGGACTGGGACAAGCTGAAGGTGTTTCACGCCGCGGCGGAAGCGGGCAGCTTCACGCACGCGGGCGAGCAGCTCGGCCTGTCGCAATCGGCGGTGTCACGCCAGGTCTCGGCACTGGAGCAGGAGCTTTCGGTCTCGCTGTTCCACCGCCACGCCCGCGGCCTGATCCTCACCGAACAGGGCGACCTCCTGTTCCGCACCGCCCATGACGTGTTCATGCAGCTGCAGGCGGCGCGCGCCAAACTGACCGACAGCCGCGAGCGGCCGAGCGGCGATCTCAAGATCACCACCACGCCCGGCGTCGGCATCAACTGGCTGATCCCCAGGCTCGGCGAATTCACCGCGCTCTATCCGGAAATCCGGATTTCGCTGATCGTCACAGACGAGGAGCTCGACCTGTCGATGCGCGAGGCCGATGTCGCGATCCGCACCCGCAAGCCGACGCAGCCGGATCTCATCCAGCGCAAGCTGTTCGCGATGGGCTTCCACGCCTATTGCTCGCCCGATTACATCAAGCGCTTCGGCACGCCGCGCACGCTGGAGGAGCTCGACTCCCACCGCATCATCACGCTCTCCGACGGCAACTTCGCGCCGCATCTTCAGAACCGCAACTGGCTGGTCGAAGCGGGGCGCAACGGCTCGGGTCCGCGCGAGGCCTATTTCAGGGTCAACAACATTCTCGGCCTCGTCCGCGCCTGTCAGCAGGGCCTCGGCATTGCCGCGCTGCCCGACTATCTGATCGAAGAACAGAGCCGCCTCGTGCAGTTGTTCGGCGAATCGGATTCGATCCAGCTCGATACGTACTTTGTTTATCCGGAAGAGCTGAAGACGGTCGCGCGCGTGCAAGTGTTCCGCGACTTCGTGGTGAGCAAGGCGCAGCGCTGGCCGTCCTGATTTCCGCATGTCTGACATGCGGCTTGGACGCTTGATGCATGGCGCGAAGCTAGCCCATAATCTTTTCACGCTGAGCCTTCGCGTTGCGCATTTGTCCCCCTCCTCCAGTGGCGCGGGAGTTCAGTAATCCCTCTTGGAAGGTGATTGTGTCGGCCTCACGTGGCCAATACCTTAAGCCGGGCTCGATCGAGCCCGGCTTTTTTTTGGCGGATTCGGCCTTCGCCCTCCACGTGTATTGACAGTTCCATGCTTACCCCGCATGATTTGCAAATGATCACGAAGTCGTGCGTAAGCTCGTCGCAGGCAATCGCCTCGAAAAAAGGCCCCCATCTGGGGACCTCGGATTTTTGCACGCGCTAACAGCCTTCGTCATCGCGAGCCGAAACTTCGAAAACCCCGCCGCCTGGACGGGGTTTTTTCATGTGCCCTCGTCTCAGGACTTTTCCCGAGCAGGAGATGGAACATGACCGGACTACAGGAACAATTGCACGGGCTCTGGCTGCCGCTGGTGACGCCGTTTCGCGACGGCGCCCTCGACGAGAGGTCGCTGCGCCGGCTGACACGGCATTACAGCGGACAGGCTGTCGACGGCTTCATCCTGGGGGCGACCTCCGGTGAAGGCATGACGCTGCGCGACGCCGAGCTCGAACGCCTCGTCGCCATCGTGCGCGACGAGCTGACCACCGGCCACAGCAAGATTCCGATCTGCCTCGGACTGTCAGGCGCAGACACCTCGCGGCTGAAGGAGCGTCTCGACGCGACCGCGGACTGGCCGATCGACGGTTATCTGATCGCGAGCCCGTATTATGTGCGGCCGTCGCAGCGTGGGTTGCTGGCGCATTTCGAAGCGCTCGCCGATCACGCCGCCTGGCCGCTCGCGCTCTACAACATCCCCTATCGCACCTCGGTCAACATCACCAACCAGACGCTGCTGCGGCTTGCCGGGCATCCGAACATCATCGGCCTGAAGGATTGCGGCGCGAGCCGCGAGCAATCCATCGCGCTGCTGCGCGACCGCCCTGCGGACTTTCGCGTGCTGACCGGCGAGGATGCGAATTATTTCGAGGCGCTCAGCGACGGCGCCGACGGCGGCATCGTGCTGTCAGCCCATCTCGAGACCGCGACATTTGCGGCTGTCCATGCCGAGCTGAAGCGCGGCAACCATGATGCAGCGCTGGCGCGCTGGCAGGAGGTCGCGGACCTGACGCGGCTGTTGTTCACCGAGCCCAGTCCCGCACCGGCAAAATACTGGCTGTGGCGCACGGGCCTGATCGACAGCCCCGAAGTGCGCCTGCCGATGGTCGAGATCGGCAGCGAACTCGCCGTCCAGCTCGACCGCGAGATCGAACGGCGGACGCAAGTCGCGGCGTAGCTGATAGCCCCTCACCCCACCCTCTCCCCGTAAGAACGGGGAGAGGGAGTGAGAGAGCGGAGTGCTTGGTTAACCGCGCCCCAACGGCCTTCGCTGCTGCCGCATGGCGCATCCACGGCTCGTTTACGCAATCGCGCCTATCGTCTTCATTCAAAGTCTTTTCAAATGGGGGAATGATCATGGGGCAGCGCATCCGCCCGACGGCCGCAGACATGTTCGCGTCGGCTGATTTCATGCGGGGAATTCTGGTGGTGTCGTCGTTCGGCTTCTGGGCGGTGATGCTCGGCCTGATGCCGGTGCTGGTGTTTCGAGTCTGGCTGGCGTGATGCAAGCGCAGGTCGGGATGGTTAACCCGTGGTAGCACCTGTGTTCGAAAGCGCGCGAAACTGCGACCCGGATTTTTAAATCATCCCGTGTAGCGTTCATGCCCATAAGCGAAGAAATCGCGGGGGCGTTTGTGAATAGTCATAACGAAATGGCGTCGCATTACGACGCTGGACAGCAGGGCTTCACCACCGAGGACATTCTCTGGGCCGCCGGCATCTGGTCAGTGATCCTCACTTTGTCGCCGGTGATCGTGTTCTACATGCTGATGGTGGCATAGCCTCCACAGCGATCTCCAGAAACGCAAAACGCGCGGATGTCCGCGCGTTTTTCGTCCGGGGAATGATTTATGAAAAATTACGCCGCCTGCTTGTGCATTGCGCCGGACGCCGACGCCGTGCCGCGAATAGCCTTCACCGAACGTTCGATTGCCGCCCACAGCCTTGCGATTTCCTGAGCCGCACGACTCTCGGCCTGATATTCCCGCGCGCCCTCGCCGTGGCTCAGCGCCATCAGCAGATCCGAACGGTTGGTGATCTGGCCGCCCCACACCGGAGCACGGAACTTCGCCAGCGCTTCGCGGGCGATGGTGACGATCGGGCTCTCGGACTCGTCGCGGCGCGCCGGCGCACCGTTGAGCACGACCGCGTAGGGCTTGCGCGCCGCACGGCACATCTGGATGGTTTCCTGCACCGCGTTGACGTCGAACACGCCGGGACGGGCGGGGATCACCACCATGGTGGCATTGCGGATGGCGTCGTCGACGACGGCCGAGAGGTTCGGCGGCGTGTCGATCAACACCCATTCATAACCGTCGCGCTTGGCAGCGGAGACGATGCCGCTGACCGAGTTTACCGCGGACTTGATCGGCGGTTCGTTGGTGCCACGCAGCTTGTGCCACAGCGTGAGCGAGCCTTGCGGATCCGCATCGACGAGCAGGATCGGCTTGGTCGCCTTGATCTGCGCGGCGAGATGCGCGGCCAGCGTACTCTTGCCTGAGCCACCTTTACGCGATGCAAAAACAATAACGTTCATACCTCTGCCTCCAGATTGACCCCAGGCGGCGAAAATGAATCACCGCGGTGATTCGGGAAAGAAAAATTTATCATAAGTTATGCTGGCGCCATGAAATAACAAAGCGCGTTGGCTTTTGAGTCACACTGCTGCGTGCGCGGCGCTGCGGGACGAAGGGGAATGCAACTTCGCCGCGCAAACCGCTTCGCTAACCGTTTCCATCCCGCCTTGTCGCAAGCGTCCGCAATCGGAGGCGAACAAAACGAGTCCGGTGGCTGGTGTGGGGCTGATGCCTGGGTCAGTTTGACTCAAGGCGACAGCGAACGAGGAGCCGGACACGCAAATGCCCGGGACTTCAAACGCACTGCGCGCTTTGGCCCGGGCATGATCGAGTTTCAAAGAGGGAACGCGGTGTCCGCGTTCAGCCTTCGCTGGATTTCTTCTTCTTGGCCGGCTTGGTGCTCTTCTTCGCCGTCCGGGCCGAGCTCTTGGGCGCAATGCTGGTCGGCTTGCCGGCGCGGGGCGCGGCCGCCATGCCCGGCTCCGGCCCCGGCCGGAAGAACACCCGGCACTGCGGCGAGAGCTGCGACTTCTTCTGGATCATGCAGGCGGTGATGGCGTCGACGTTCGGAACGAACTCGCCGCACAGCCGCATCGCATCAGGGGTGCAGGCCTGCTGCTCCTCCTGGGAGTAGGCAAAGCCTTCACCCGGGTGGATCAGGACGGCCAGGGCGATCCCCGTGATCGCAGCAGCGAAAGATTTCTTAAAGCGGAACGCCGGCATCGATCCCCCCAAATGTCGAGTCGGAGGCGATAGTGGGTGAACGGGCGTTCGTTGGCAACCGAGGCGAGATGCGAAAGCCGCGACGTGTGCGGTCTCGGCAACAGGGCCCCTAAAACAAAAAACGCGAAAACAACCCCATGCACAGTAGCCAAGTCCATGTGGCGATTGAACTTTGCGGATCGCGATTTGCGGATTTTACGAAATTGGATTTGACTCGTCGGGCAAAACAGGAGCATGATGCCATCATCACAGAACGTGCGTGGGCTGGTCGGCTTGTCTCCTGCGCTGGACAAAAGCGTGAGCGGGAGCGGAGACGATTGCATGGAGCGACATGAGGCGGAGCTGCCGCTGTCGGGCGTGACGGTGGTCTCGCTCGAGCAGGCGATCGCGGCTCCTCTTGCCAGCCGGCATCTTGCGGATTGGGGCGCGCGGGTCATCAAGATCGAGCGGCCGGGCGATGGCGATTTTTGCCGCGACTACGATCATGTGATGAACGGGATGTCGAGCCAGTTCGTCTGGACCAACAGGTCGAAGGAGAGCCTCGCCATCGACATCAAAAGTCCTGAAGGCCAGGAGGTGCTCGACGCCCTGCTGCCGCAGGCCGACGTCTTCATCCAGAACCTGGCGCCCGGCGCGGCGGAGCGGCTGGGCCTCGATGCCGCATCGCTGCTGCGGAAGTATCCCCGGATTATCGCCTGCGACGTTTCGGGCTATGGTACGGGCGGACCCTACAGCAACAAGAAGGCTTACGATCTCCTGGTGCAGTGCGAGGCCGGCGTCCTCGCCATCAACGGCACCGAGGCGGAGCCCGCCAAGGTCGGACTTTCCGTGGTCGATATCGCCACCGGCATGTACATCCTCAACGGCGTGCTGATGGCGCTGTATCGCCGCGAGCGCACCGGCAAGGGCACCGCCTTCCAGGCCTCGCTGTTCGATTCCATTACGGACTGGATGAGCTATCCCGCCTTCTACACGCAGAGTACGGGCCGGCCGCTGCCGCGAACCGGGGCAAGGCATGCAACGATAGCGCCGTATGGCCCTTTCCGCGTCGGCGACGGCAACACGATCTTCTTCGGCATCCAGAACGACCGGGAATGGCGATCGCTGTGCGCCATTGTGCTTGGCGAGGCCGCCTTTGCCGACCATCCCCGCTTCCGCACCAATCCGCTGCGCATGCAGAACAGGGACGATCTGCAGGTCCATATCGAGCAGCGTTTTGCGGCGATGACCAGTGACGAGGTGCTGCGGCTGCTCGACGAGGCCTCGATCGCCAACGCACATCTGAATTCGGTCGAGGCGTTCCTGGAGCACGAGCAGCTCCGCGCCCGATCCCGGGTGCAAACGGTGGGCACTCGTTGCGGCCCGGTGATGAGCTTCCTGCCGGCTCTCACCATTCCGGGCCTGTCGCCCAGGATGGATCCGGTGCCTGACGTCGGCCAGCACAACCCATCCATCCTCAGCGAGCTCGGTCTCGCAAAGGAGACGTGACGATGGTCCGTCTACGGCCGACGCGGGTCTATCTGGCCGTTCCCGCGCATCGCTCCCGTCTCGTCGCCAAGGCTGCGGCCTCGGCCGCGGATGCGGTGTTCATGGATCTCGAGGACGCCGTGCCGCCGTCCGAGAAGAGCGCGGCGCTGGAGGAAGCCGCGGGGTCGTTATCTTCTCTGGATTGGGGCAACAAGGTCGTCGCTGTCAGGCTCAACGCCGTCGACAGCCCCTTCATCGCGCAGGAGATCCGTAAGCTCGCTGCGCTGCCCCGGCTGGATTCGGTGATCGTGCCGAAGGCGGAGCGCCCGAGCGACATCGCCGCCATTGCCGATCAGCTGCGCGCGGCCGCGCCGGATCGCTCCTCGCCTGTCGCGGTCGAACTGCTGATCGAGACCGCGCTGGGTCTCGTCAATGTCGACGCGCTCGCCGCCGCGCACCAAAGCGTCGCCGCCCTTCATCTCGGCGTCGGCGATTTCGCCGCCTCGATCGGCGCCCGCTCCTCGGAAATCGGCGCGTCGCCGGACGGCTATCGCCACGTCGGCTCCGCCGAAAGCGGCTATGCCTCCGCCCCGCTCGATCTGTTCGCCTATCCGATGATGCGCCTGCTGGTGGCCGCGCGCGCGTTCGGCCTGCGCGCCATCGACGGCCCTTGCGGCGCGTTCCGGGACGCCAGACTGACCGAAAGCAGCGCGCTCAAGGCGGTGGCGATGGGTTTTGACGGCAAGCAGGTGATCCATCCCGACCAGATCGAGCCCACGCTGCGGGCGTTCGTCCCCTCCGACGCTGAGCTCGCGCACGCGCGGCGGGTGGTCGAGGCCATGGAGCAGGCCGAGGCGCAGGGCCAGGGCGCGGTGACGCTCGACGGCAAGATGATCGACTATGCCAATGTGCGCATGGCGCGCCGGATCATCGAGATGGGGTCGTAGCCGCGCATGGCCACCGTGCTGATCGTCGCGCCGGTGTTTGCGCTGATCGCGGCCGGCTATGCCGCGGTGTTGTTTCGCTTCGTCTCCGAGACCGCGCATAAGGGCATCTCCGAATTCGCCTTCAGCATCGCCATTCCCGCCCTGCTGTTCCGCACCATCGTCGTCTCGGAATTCTCCGGCGTCAGCCCGTGGCGGATGTGGGGCGCCTATTACGGCGCGCTCGCGCTGACCTGGATCGCGGCGCTCATCCTCTCGGCGCTGCTGCGGAAGCGGCGCGAGGACCGCGAGGACGGCGTCGTGTTCGCGATCGGCTCGGTCTACGGCAACATCGTCATGCTCGGCATTCCGCTGACGCTCTCGGCGCTGGGCAATGAGGCCGCGGGCCCGATGGCGCTGATCCTGTCGGTGAACACGCCGCTGCTCTGGCTCTGCGGCACGCTGCAGATGGAGCTGGTCGACCGCAAGCAGACCGCCTCGGCCGCATCGCTGATCCTGCCGGTGCTGCGCGATCTCTCCCGCAACCCGATCATGCTCGCGATCGGCTTCGGCCTCGTCTGGCGCCTCACCGGCCTCGGCCTGCATCCGGTCGTCGACCGGACCGTCGAGCTCTCGGCGCAGGCGGGATCGCCCGCTGCCCTGATCGCGCTCGGCATCAATCTCTTTCGTTTCGAGGTCAAGGGCGAGAAGCTCGGCATCCTCGCCATGAGCGCGCTCAAACTGCTGGCGATGCCGGCGGCCGCCTTCGTGCTGGCAAAGCTGCTCGACCTGCCGCCGCTCGCGGCCGGCGTCGTCGTGCTGTTCGCGGCGATGCCGACCGGCGCGAATGCGTACATCTTCGCGGTTCAGTATCAGCGGCTGGTGAACCCGGTATCGGGCGCGGTGGCGCTGGGGACGCTGCTGGCGGCGGTGACGTTGCCGGTGGTGGTGTGGGTGGTGGCGGGGGTTAGGTAGCGTTGGCCGGCCATTGGCCGAACAGCCTGAGGTCATGGGGATAGCGCGCGACATGCGCCACGCGGATGCGCGCCGCGTCCTTGTGCCTGGGATTGATGAGGTAGTTTTGCGCGAATGGCACGATGACCGATGGCACCGACACCATCGCCGTGCGCACCTCAGTGAACCAGGTCCGCAACACGTCGCGGCTCACCCTGGGATCGTCAGCCCAATCCGGCGATATACTCTCGATGTCGGCCCGGCTCACCGTCTCGACGGCGAGGTCGTCCGGCACGTCGATGCCGAGCAGTTGGTAGCTCGTCGGCAGGTCCTCGAAATCGATTTCAAGATGCACCATCACTTCGAGCAGTGCCGACGCCGGATGATCCGCTGCGTAGACCGCGTGCCGGCCGCGATCATGCCAGCGGCCGTCGGCCTTGAGGCCGCCCACGTCAGACAGATCGTCGAAGTTGGAGATCCGCCAGATCCTCACGCCAAATCCTTACGCAAGGATGCCGTGTTCGATCCGGTGCAGCATCTCTTCGACGACGCGCGCGCCCGCCTCCGTCGCGAGGTAAGCAAGTGGCGTTTCCCCGCGAAGCAACTTCTTGGGCTTGCGCAACCAGCGGTGCGCCTTCGCAGGCTCGCCGAACACGTTGGCGGCCAATCGGTCAACCCGCGCCAGCCGCACGGCTTTGTCGGTCTCCTCGACCGTCAGCGGCTCGCCCTCCGACAGCCGCCGCGCCAGTGTGCGCTTCGGCACGACAAGCGCGTGAATTTCGTCGTCGCTGTAATTGGCGAGGCGCTTGAGCGCGGCAGGTTCGATGCGAAACAGGCTGTTGGCGTCGATAACGACATTGAACAGCTCGGCCGACGGCTGCGATTCATCCGTCCCGCCCCTGCCCAGCCCGAGCGAAGGCGCGTCGGTGACGGTGGAGAGCCCCGTGACCGCATCGAAATGCCCCTGCACGACAATGGCGCCGGCTTGCGGTTGATAGGTGTGGTCCTGCTCGGAGGCGAACAAGCGTTCAATTGCCGCCCCCCCGCGCGATTTGTCGGGAGGAGATTTGTGCGTCGGCTTCGATGATGGCTTGCGGTCAGGTCGCTGGGTCAGGGCTGCCGCCGCGATCGTCTTGATCTGTTTGTTGGTCAGCGAGCCGGGGGCACGAAGCCCGCGGGAAGTTGAACCAACGCCTTTGCCAGTCCGCTCGTTCTTTGCCATTGGTCCGCCGTAATGCCAAATGCCTGAAAAATACAGCCAAGTGGCATTTAAGCACATGGGCTGCCGGATTCAAGCGCGGCGGTGCTCTCGCGACCTCATGCCGGGAAGCTCAGACAATGCCTGAAAGGGCTATTGAACACGCTGGCCCTCACGCCAGGCCATCTCCCAGAAGTCTGCCTCGAGTCTGGTGGCTTCCTTGAAGATCGCAATCAGTTCTGCCTCTCGCGCCGGCGTGGCGTAGAGATCGGCGAGATGCTCCATATGCGCCCGCGCTTTGGCAGCGACCTCCTGGTACGGCGCGCCGGCGTACTCGGCGATCCAAACGCGATAGGCGTTCGTCGCGGCGTCCGCGAGGGGTCGCGAGGCGAGCCGCGTTGCGATCTCCGCGTACCCGATCACGCAGGGGGCAAGCGCCACCTTGAGTGCCAGCAGATCGCCGCGCATTCCCGCGTCGAGCACGTAGCGCGTATAGGCCAGCATCTCGGCCGCCGGAGGGGCCTGTTCAAGGTCGGCCGGGGACAGACTCCAGTCGGCACAGAGCTTCACATGAAGGTTCATCTCGACATCGAGGATGGCCGAAAGGCCGGCCGCGGCCTCACGCATATCGGCGAGTCTGGGCGACTTGTAGACCGCGAGCGCGTAGGCGCGAGCAAACTCGATGAGGAACAAATAGTCTTGAACAAGGTAGTGACGAAACGCCGCTTCAGGCAGCGAGCCGTCTGCCAATCCGTTCGTGAAGGGATGCTCGGTGTAAGCCCGCCACTCACCGGATGCTTCTGTCTTGAGACGCTCGAAGAAACTCACGATGTTTCGCCTGGGGTGCTTGTCCATGAACGTTTTTGGGAAGCTACCGCAACGCCGCTAAAGCCAGTTTCGTCCGCTGTCACCATAGCTCCCGGGTTCGCAATGCGCTATCGGAAAGGGCACTCTCCGCGTCGGGAGTTTGGGCACTCTCACCCTAATCCGCAACCAGACATTCAGGCGGTGTGGACAAATGTCCCTGTTAAGCCATGAGCGAGAGCGGCAAAACATGCCAGCGCCTGCTCCGGCAAATGCTTCTGGTCCACGCCTGGGCGGGGTTGACGCTGCCGGTGGTGGTGTGGGTGGTGGCAAGGTGAGGTAGTCGACACTGCGTGGCGACTGCTTTCTGTCTTGGATCAACAGACCTTCACGATGGCCCCTGCCAGCCAGTCAGTCACCCTCCACTTGCGCACAGGCTCTCGTCATTCTTAAGCTCCTACTCCCGCTCTGAGGGACTGTTCACGTCAAGAAGACATGCTTTCCGGTGCCTCCGATCGTACTGCACGTAGCGCAATGCCCATTCGCCTACGAACGTTCTGAAGACCATCGATGAAATCATCCGCCGCGATGCTCAGGCTTTCTGGAGATTGAGCGCGCGCCATATCCTCGGTTGTCCACTCTTGGTTCAATTGCTTAGCGAGCGCATAAACAACAGCCCGACCGACGCGAATGATCATCGTTCGTTCAGCAAATTCCTTTGTCATCCGACGCATCGCTTCGGGCTCAGGAGCGTGTGCATACTCCAATTCAAGTTGGGTGCGCATCTCAGCAATCGAATGGTAATGCATGTTTACAAATAGCTGCCCTGCTTCAGGATAAAATTTCGCGGCCTTACCCTTGAGGCCTTTTTCTTCAATGGCGCTCTCGTCATGAAGCGGAATTATCTCAGGAGCGCGCTCGGCGTTGAGAGAAACCCTGGCTCGTTTGGCTCCGGTTGGGACGGCGAGCAAATCATCGGGCCTGACTCGTGGCGATTTGCCATCTGGCTGCCCCTCGCCCTGATTGGAGGCACGACTCCCGCCGCCGGACGTGCCAAATTCAACAGTGATATCGCCGCTTGGATTTAGGCGCGGGCTCGTTGTTTTGACTCTTAGGCTGTTTAATAGTCGTTGCAGTTCGTCTCGAATTTCTTTCGTGCTTCCCGAGTCAGTGGGAGCCAGCGAATTAATTAGCTCTATCAGCCAAGAGGGTCGATTTTCTCTTACGAGATGCGCAAAATCTTGACCGACTACTTGACGCTGATCTCCTTCGCGATATCTGAGAAATTGTCGATAGGCTTCCGGTCGTACCGAGCAATCATCGGTTAGCTCGATGTGAATCGAGATGTGCTTTGCGCCGAAAGTGACGCCAAAGATTGGTGCATCCAAGGTCCACTGACGCCCTCGCAGCAAATCGTACAATTCGTTCTTGTATACAATTGCGCAAGTGCTTACGTCCGTCGTGATTGCTCCGCTCACTGACTTGTTGTGACTTGTGCTGGCGAGTGGCGGATCGTAGAAATAATGGATCTTTGTACCGTCGTTTAAAACTACGCACTCGGATCTACCAAGCGGATATGCGCGCTCAGGAATTGTCCGAAATGTACGCGTGCCATCCAATTTATGAGCGCCCGGCTTGAACCTCACGACAAGTCCAGGAGGAAGCCGATAAAATCGGTGATAGAGATAATCTGCAAGCCACTGACCATTCATAGCCGGGTTTTGTTCGTAAGGGTCTCGAAGCGTATTTTGGTCCGCCCGATTCCCAAACAGCACGACCTCAGTCCAATCTCGCGACAGATCGTATCCTTCAATCAAGCATGCTGCTGTAACATCGAAGACTTCCTCTAGAGAACCTGCTTCACTCATGCGACGAAGCCGACCGTATACGTTGTCGCGCTGACACAAGATGACCTCGCTCACCAACCCTCCTTTACAACTGCGATAACGAAGGCCGTAACGGTTTGAGGGTAGTGACGCCACCTTTGCGCCCATACCGAAATTGTCATCAAGCCCCTTGTCTTTTCCAATGGATGCAGCCAGATCGCATATCTGATGGAGCTCTTCACTGGACATCCCGGGTCCAGAATTCCAAAATACAAAGTTTCTCGACGCCGCCAATCCATTTCGGCATCAATTCTATTGTTTGCTCGCCTGCTGGCGCATTGATTGCTGCCTCGATTGCGTTCATGACCAATTCGCGGATCATCATCGTCTTCGGGCAGCGCTCGATCATACTAGCAACGAGAAAGTCCTCGTCGGCGACACGTAAGGCAGTGACGTTTGGTGAACTATTCATTGTATCCTCGTGATCTAAATTCTGGGAACACAAGAAATTTTAATTCAAATCAGTGCCCGAAACCCGGGCACCACATTTGCGTAAGTCGATGATCTACGACGACGGTAGATATCTAAGATGATCTCGCTAAGCGGCGGCAGCTTCAGCACCTGCCTCGGATGAATGACGCGACGGAAGCCCAAGTTTCCAACGGATCATATCGCCAACGATCGGATAGATATCGTTGTGCTTGGCACCGAAGCGCATATACCCCCCCTGGAAGCTTCCGATATCCCTGTTTCCGGTCCCCTCCGCCGGCAGGTATGCAGTGAGCCCTGCGAGACCATGACTTTGTCTCTGCTCCTGCGAGAATTCGTAGTACCGCCACATCGGATTCTCATGGCTCATATCGATGTCAGTTAAGTGAGAGAGAAGCTTCTCAGTGAGCGAGTCTCCATCCTCGGGTCGGCGATTGCTAAAGCGAAAATCGTAGACAAGTTTTGCAATTGCCTTCAGGACAACAGGTTGAGCAGCTACTGTTTTTTGCCTCGCCTTATCTTCGCCAAAGCCATCGATCGCCTGTACCGCCGTCCAAAATCGGGCGGCAGTTTCGTGCTTGCCTTCAAGCATCGGAGGAGTCGCACTACTAATGTTGGTCTTATTGAGGAACAGAATAGCGTTGACTGCTACCATATCTTTACGCGGCAGCTTCCCTTCGTCGTCATTCCAATCCTTGACATCTACTTCGGAAACTCCGATTCCGAGATCATTGATGAGAGTTTCCTTGATGAACAAATTGATTGGGTTTGAATTGTCGAATTGCAGCGCGAGATTGGTATCAACTTTTTTACCCAAGCGATTCAAGTCGTGGAAAAGCTGACGTTCTTCGTCCGTGTGCAGCCCGAGGTGAACCTCCAGCAAAAGGGTACAATAGCTGCGGGCGACCTCGAAACATTCTTCCCATATCTTGAGATCGTCCGAACTAGCATCGTCTCCGTCGGAAAAGCCGATCAAGTTGCCCTTTTTGGGATAAGCCCGAGTGGTCCTCACATATTCGAGGAAACTAAACACCAATCGCATGCCCTCGCGACGATGCTGGCCGTCGATAACCCAAAGAACATGGCGTTGAGCGAGAAAGACCTTAAAAGCCGCGGTCTCATCGGTGCGCTTGTCAAGCATTCGGTCGCCGCGAATGTCAGCGCCACGAGGATTACAATCGCGAATGTTCACAACAATCGGCTGTAGGGCCATGTAAGGCTGCCGCCCCATGCGCTCCATCATCGCCTTGAGAGTCTCGGGAACTTCTTTTCCGGAGATCTGTCTGCGCTCGATTGATGCGGAGACAAGACCCTTCAACATGTAGACAGCGAGCTTGTGCGCATGGGCTGGATCGAGCTTACGTTGCGCAAGCTGATCGCCATCTCGGCCAGGATCATTGGCCACCTCGGACATGCCGAAGAACTCATGCATCGGCATCTGCATGAGAAAGGTTCGATTCCCGAGATTGTGTCCAATGAAGACCTTCATCGGTTTTTCGGAGGTGTCGCCAACCTCAAGCACTTCATCCAAGGTTGCGAGAGGAGTGGGCAAGCCGTTCTGAGTAGGCATCATGACAATCTCCTATTGAAAAAACCATCCTGGAAGCGCTTTTCCACCTCCAGGGCATGAATGTCAATCATCCTGGATAGTTATTTTTTACGTCCAGGAATGAATTTGCTTGTTCCCGGAGTTACTACTTGGCAAGATAAACGACTTAGCCACGGCAAGCGGGCACCAAACCGCACGCCAATAGAGCCTTCCAGGGGATGGCCGCATTCGGGTATCGAAGAGAGTCGACAGTACGGGAAGGTAAACATTGCGTGGCTGAACAGGCAGCGCAGTTTACACCAAAGTACTGATCTTATGGCGGAATCACTGGTACAGTTGGGTGGGCTCGAACCACCGACCTCCTGTTCCACAGACAGGCGCTCTAACCAACTGAGCTACAACTGCATCCTTGCGAGCCGCGCCTCTGGGCGCCCTTGATAGGGCCGGTCACCGAGGGGGGCTGGACGGGGCGGAAACTAGGTGCAACGGGCGTTTTTGGCAAGGCCGCAAACAGACGAAAAACCGGGGTAAATCACCCTCAGCGCAATGAAATCAGGCTTGATGGCGACCGTAGCGAGGTTGCGCTCCCCTCGCCCGCTTGGTCGCGACACTTCCGGTGAGGAGAGAGCCCTCTCCCGGCCTCTCCCGCATCCGCCTTCGCCAAGGCTTCGGCGGACATGAGCGGGAGAGGTGAAGAAAAAACCCGGGCTCTGGGCCCGGGTTCTTAATTGAGACGGCCGCGCCGGGTCAGGCGGCGGGGTAGAGCTTCGCGGCGGAGGCCTTGATCGGCTCGGCGGCGGCAGTGGCAGCGCGCTGGGCGATCTCGGCGAGCTCCCGGGCCTGGGCCTGGAAGGTCTCGAGCTGCGCCTTGGAATGGTTGGTCCACAGCGCGAACGCATCCTGCGGCGCCTTCACGCTGAACAGCTCCTGGGTGAAGTCGAGATGGGCCTTGGTGTTGGCCTTCGCGAACTCCATCAGCTTGGCGGTGTATTCGCTGACGCCCTTGTGGGCGGACGAGAACACGGCCTCGACGGTGCCGTTGTGGGTCTCGGCGGCGTCCTTGAACTTGGCGTAGTTCTCGCGGGCCTGCGACACGCCCTTTTCGGCGAACGCACGCATCTGCTCGGGGACCTCGAACGGAATGATCGAGGCAGAAAACGGATCAGTCGCACCTGTCATGGGTATCCCTCACACTAATGAAAAAACGGAGTGAGCCTTCAGGCGCGCCCGCCGGCCAACCGGGTGACGGGTGCGAAGACTGGAAACACGAAACGAATGATGGCTCGCCCAGCGCGGGGACCATGGCTGCCTAAAATGTCAACATTGTGCAACGCAACGGGTTTGGAGGGTGCATTGCAAAATTTAATCTCGGGGAGGATGAGGTTCCCCGGCAGGGGAACCGGTGGTTGAGGGGGGTTTGCGACGGCCCGCAGCGCTCTCTCCGTTCCCTCCCCACTTGTGGGGGAGGGCTAGGGTCAGTCGTTGCCCTGAGGCCCAGAGCGCGACGGACAGAATCCCCGTGTGGCACCCCCCCTCCCTGACCC
>NZ_JBVVPQ010000055.1:0-51308 GCF_055811695.1 Bradyrhizobium sp. MI1.3
TTCACTCTCTCCTCAGCTATTCGAGGAGGGGCAATTCCTCGTGACGCAGAGGGGGCAGTTTTCCACGGCGCGCGACAGGTTGATGACAGCGCCTTCCTCGACCGCCGGTTCGTGCTGGCGGCACAGGAAGCGCGACCGGCAGCGGCTGATGCCACATCGCCTGCGGTTGAGGCGGTAACCTGACGTCAATAGGTACCGCCTTACGATGCAGCATCGCGGATTGGTGACGAGTACCGCGGTACGCATGGGCATAGAGAACTCGTCGGCTACCGGAGCCGGCGGGTTTTCATTTGAGCAAAAGGGGGCGTTAGACCGCAGCCTTCGGCCGGGTTACGAGTGAAAGATAGTCTTATCCCCGGCTTTGCTGACAATGAGAACGCCATACCGTAGGGGTTTTTTCCAGATCGCCACCCGTTTCGCCTCTGCGATTGCGTCATCGTCATTTAGAGCCTTGATCGGAAAAGAATCGCAGGTCACCCCATCCGGCTTCGTCACGTCAGGAAAATAACAATCCATCATGAAATGAGACATCTGCACCTCCCGACCTTGAGCCGATCAGGCTACCTTTTCCGCTCGCGATCTTCGTACTTTTCCCTACACCGGGAATCGCCGCGCTTTACGAGGTCAATCTCTTGAAGGGGCGGATAACAGTGAAGCAGCGCGTATTCGTTTGTATATGGCGCGGGTGAGCGGACGCAGACGTTTGCGCCAACGGGTAGATCGACCAACTGCCCATCCATAAGCATGTAGCTGCAGCTGTCTATTTTCTTTGTTTTGTCTGCGGGACCATCATCGGCCGCCCCGGCTGAAACTAGCGAAGCGAGGGCGACGCCGGCGATTATGAGAGCTACGCATTTGGCTCCCTTTCCATTCGAACGCGCTACGAATGTCTGGCGCGGCCGTAGTGTCCGCAAGCGATTTCGGTCGTTAGCCACCGCGGCCGACATTGGAGGAGGCATTATCCAGCCATCGCCGCGTTGCATCGTCACTCCATCCGGGGACTGCGAAGCGCGCCCGAGAATTGACATCCAGGCTCGGACGTTCCGCCGCGGGTTGACGTGCCCGAGAGTGACGCACCTTTGCAGCGTCGGCCGACGTGCACAGGAGCACCACGAAACTCACCGCCAAAGCAGAGCGCATAGCATCAGTTCCAATCCCGCAACTGCCCTATCTGATGCTCTGACTGTTTCCCCACAAGCTGCACCGGCTTCACAACTACGAGAAGGAGGCGAAAGCGCGCGAGCTACCAGGCGTCGTGGGGAAGCTCTGGGATGTTGTCTCTCAGCAGCGCTGGCAAATATTCATTCTCCGTTTCAGCTGATCTTCATCCGCTTGCTGTCGGGCGTTTTCTTCTTCCCAGGTCATCGGCTTAGACACCAACGAAGGTTTTTGCCCCATTGTGTTGGCACGCTTGCGGGTCCGTTGGTTGGGCAGGGAAGTCTCGGGCGGTGGTGGATATAGCCCGTCTGGCCCCGCCGCCCCCTGCTGGGCAATGCAAGCATTTCCGGATGCGCAGCAAATCGCGGCCAGCAATAGACCAGAACGGATGTTCATGGGGCTCCAAGCGCCAACTCGCGCCGTAAATCGCTTAGTGTCCACCTTACCCGCCTTCGCCAAACTGGCCCGCGGGTTCAAGCTAGGGAGCGCGTCGCAAATCACGCCGCCGGACTCGAAATGTGCATCCCGGCGGCGCTTGTTTCAGTCCAGCCCCGAGATGGGGATCAGCAAAAATCCCGGATACTGTTGAGTATGGGGGTGGAGTGTGAAGGTTCAGTTCGCATTGAAGATCGAGGCCCACCGGTCACGCTGGCGGCCCCGCTGTTCTCCGGGCGAGAACAGATTGTGATAATTATAATCTTCGTTTGTTCGCACCGCGTGTATTTATAAGCGGAACGCCCAGAAGTAAGGTCGTCTCAGTTGGCGGCATGGTCCGTATGCGCCGGGTTCACGCTGGCGGGCCTTATACGTTGGTTCCCATCTTTGGAGTGGCAAAGACAGGCCGAACGTCAGCGCCGCGACTACCGCAGCCTTGGCAGATAAACTGCGGTTCAAATCTGCCGGCCATCGGCGTGCGTAGGGCGGGCGCCCTGTTCAAGGCCTGCCTCCACGTCCTCATGTGGCTGTTCTTCCCAGACCAACTCGCCGCATTCGCATTCGAAGATCCGGAGGAAGCCGGGTGGCCTTGAATTCCAAATGCGCTCTATCACCCGTGTCGGTCGGCCGCACTTGGGACATCGGACGGAATCTTGTCTTGATGTCATAGGAACGTCTCGCCACTACGTGGGCAGACTCTGGACGCAGCTTTATGTTCCCCAAGGAAGCCCCGCCGAGTAAGGCAAGGCCGCGCGGCTTAGAGACGGCCCCGGCTTCAGGGGGGCTGGAAGGATGGGCCGGGGCCGCTCCGCCAGCTCAGGAGAGGAGCTAGCAAGACAGCAAGCCGGGCAGTGATGCTAGGTTCCTACGGCTGTCACCAGCCGCACATAGGTGCCGCTCTCATGTAGCTCCAGCCAGCCCTTTTCGACAGCGCACCTAATGCCGGCACCGAACTCTGCGCCGCTTGCCTTGAGCGTGTAAAGGAAGGGGTAGTTGATCTTCTCGATATGGATTCTGCCGTCCTGTACTGCCTCGATGCCCGAAGCCAGCTGAACGAGCTGACGCGCGGCGACTTCCGGATCGGCAAAAGGGCGTTCGGTGACGTGCTTCATCGCTGGAATCAAAACCTCAAGCGTCCATGCTTGGCCTGACTTGCCCGCGACTGTCATGCCAGTTCGGAACGATATGCACAGATCCTGCGGCGCCGCATGCTGAACAGACCAGGCGCAACCCGACGCGCGACCACGGTTGATCCTGCGGGAGTGAATCGAGCCGCACGTCGACCCTACGATGGCAGCGGCCGTTCAGGCATTGGATGTTGCAGGTCACGTGGCCCTCAGCCAGCCATTCAGCGGGGCTGCGGGGCGGATAATGACCGGCCCATTTCATAAATCGGCGAGTGCGCATGCCGCCATCAAAACGGCATCGTAAGTAGCGCGCAAAATATCGATTCCTAGTAGCTCCACGCCCGCGAGAGCTACTGAGTGTCGTGGGTGTGGAAAAGAGAAGGCCGCCCGTGCGGCGGCCTTCTTTCAATTCTTGTGTCTTCGGCTCTGCGGCTTCGGCTTGGCCGGTCGCTTGCCTCTTCGGGAGGCTCGCATTTCGCCGCGAATGGCGATGGCGAGTGCGACCAACGAGCCAATAATCCCGACGAGCCTCGAGAGGTCGTCGAGGGTTACTGGTAACACATGCTTTCTTTGCTCCAGCACCCCGCGGCCAGTGCAACAACAGAATATTAGATCGATTGCGCCGTCATCGCATCCGCTTACTTTACGCGCTCCAGTTTTTCCTGTGGAGACACCGCGCCCAAAGCTCGCGGAGCACGATGCCCAGCAATATGCCGAGGATGAGCCCAAGGAGCGATTGAGCCGGCGGAGCGGCCCCGGCATTAACACCGGCGCCCAAGCCGGGGGCGGCAATGCCGACACATCACTCACGGGCGTTATGCTCAGGATGTAGAGGCCCTCATCCAAGGGTAACAAAGCGGGTTCACGAGCGCGGAAGAAAGTTGTCGATGTGACGATCCCGTCCGCTCTACCAACACGCTTTCGGCGCGATACCAACGGCCCTACCAAAAAAGTCACCGGATGGAGACCCCGGAGGGAGCAGCGCCTTGGCTTCGGCGTTTGCCTGCTCAACCATGCCGACTGTGACGCGCCGTCTCTTTCGGTCGAGGGATGAGTGTTGGCCGCGCGGCAACGCCCGATAGCGCTGCCCACCAACTAAGTCAGGTTCGCGCTCCCATCGCTAACCAAGGCGACCCGATATCTTCTCTGGGTGATTAAGTTTTGATCGACTTTTGAACCCTGCAAATTTAACCGCGCTTCCGGTGGGGAGCTTTGTTCATGCAAATCGATTTGAGGTCCGCCGAGCGCAGCCCGGCGAGGGATGCTGAGGTGGAGGACTGCCCCTCCGATATTACAACTGCGAGTAAACCCGCCGCCGCGAAAGACAACGCCGAAAACACGCACTGGCCGCTCATTCCATTTCCTGACGGTTGGTACGCGACGTCGTGAAACGGTCGAGATCGGCGCCTTACGCGTTGGCGCGGGTCGGGTCGCGGCGGATCGACCGCGCCGATCCGTGCCGGCGTTAGTGGCGGCGGATCAGGTATTTGTGGAGTTCGAGCGTCGCGGTACCCAGATTGTGATGGACCCATGGAAGAGAACTCCGCAATGCTAGGCCTCTGATGAGGAAGGAAACCTCGCGGGCGACAGTAGACATTTCTTTGACCAAACTGATCCGAAGGGGCTCGCCGAGGCTGAACGGCGATTTAAGCAGCTCACTGATCAGGGATTTAGCGCCGCAACGCGGAAGGCGGGCAGTGAACTAAAGGTGACACGGTCGTTTGATCCCACCGCGGAATAGACGCTATTCTATCCGCGTCTCATAAACGCCAGTTTCAGACGCTGCGGGGGACGAGCTTTGTGGTCAACGGCGCACGGCAGACGGTTGCTGACCGGTCCGCCGAAATGAAATGGATCAACGGCTGGCCGACGGCCGCAGTTCTCCAACGTGACGCGCAGCTACGCCAAAGGGCGTGGTGCGATATGCTTACTAACATCGCGACTTCCGCTGTTGGCCCGTGGCTGCCCTTCGCTCAGAAAACTGAGGGGGGCAGCTTTCGAAAGGCGAGCCGAACAGCGCAATTCGGCTTGGCCGAGGCAGTCTTTGACCCATGGCCGACATCGCGGTGTTGAGCTATATTGGAGCAGGAGCCAACGTCACTTCGCGATCATCCGATGAATCAGCAAGAAAGTGGCAGGTCGGCGCTAGTGCGCCCGAGGTGTACCAACCGTAGTACTGACAGGACCTGTTCCTCGAAACCGGGCGACCGCGCGATCGACGTTGCTTAGGAGGACGGAGGTAAGCCTCGTCTCCATCCTCTATTCTAGGGAGGCATCAACAGCAGGGAGTTAACATCATGCGCGCATTTGGAGCTGTATGTTTCTCACTATTACTGTCGGCTGTTCCTGCGACTGCGGCAGATCTCAAGGAGGAAATTGGGAAGATAGCTTCAGCATACGAGCAGCACTTCAACAAACAAGATGCTGCCGGGATTACGTCACTCTATACGAAGAACTACCTGCGTGTTTCTCAGAATGGAATTGAGCCCGACAATACCAAGTTTTACGAGGACGGTTTCAAAGCTGGACTTGATCGCCTCGAGGTGAAGGTGACCGAAGTTCAGCCATTGTCAGAAAACATGGCTCTATCAACTGGCGAAGCTCACATTACTGGTAAGAGTGAGAAAGGCGATGCCCTAGAAATAAACGCTATTTGGACTGCTCTTGATGTTCGTGAGAATGGGCAATGGAAGATTCGTATGCTGACGTCGGCTCCTAAGGCAGCGCCGCCGCAGCCGCAGCAAGCGGGGGCCACGGCGACTACAACGGGGAACGCGCCGAGTGGAAAATAGTGCCCACCCGAGAGTAGTTCGTCGTAACCGGCTTTCGCGCCCAAACGGGCGGAGGCAGCAACTGAAACGTGGGTCTTTCGGCCACGGAAGCCGACTCGCATCCGCTGCGTGAGATCAAGGGGCCTCGCCTCTCGAAAATGACGGGGCGGCGCGGCTCCTTGATCGGACCGAACAACAGCTTCTGAGTGAAGACCGGGCTGCAGCAAGGACAGCCCTGCAGGACCGAGTCTGGCCCTAAGCCGAAGAGCGGTTCAGCCGCCGTGATGTCCGACGTCGCTGGTAATGAGGGGCAGAGCAGGTCCGCTCTGCTCAGCCAATTCAGACGTCGACCTGCCCTGCTATTGCGAGTGCATCGTCGACTTCAATTCCCAGGTACCGGACGGTATTCTCGATTTTGGTGTGCGCCCGGCGTGGGAGCACGCCGAACCTGTTTCCGCTTGAAGCCCTTGAACGAGCTGGCCCTTGGGCTTGCGATGATCGAGGCGAGTTTCGCCAGGAATTTGCCTGGCGCGCGACGATGCGGCGACCGCTCTCGACGTGACGGCGCGCCTGCGAATTGTTCGAAGGTCATTGGATGCATTCCCAGTGGCCGGGGAGCGCAAGCGGCGTGCTCGCCGGATGGACGCCAAAGTCCAAACGGGTGACGCTCCCATTCTCAGATCTCGCGCTCTTGGGCGCGGTATATCCGCTCATCCCTTGAAAGTCCCCTAGGGACATCTAAATATCAGCCGCACGCCATCCAGTGGGATGGTGATTGAGGTGTTTAGCGCTATGGCCGACAATGTCCGCGAGTTGCGACCCAAAGCCCCCGACACTGAGAAGATCACGATCAACCTTGGCTACGTCGACCTCGGTCATGTCGATCTTATGGTGCAGGAAGGGTTCTATTCGAACCGGACCGATTTCATCCGGACAGCAATCCGGAACCAGCTCGCGCGCCACGTGGAGGTCGTCAGACAATCCACGGCCCGGAAGAACCTGGACCTTGGGCTGCGCAACTACACTCGCGAGGATCTCGAAGCGGCGCGGCGCGCCGGCGAAATGCTGCAGATTAATGTTCTGGGCTTAGCCACCATCGCCCAGGACGTCACTCCCGAGTTGGCTCGCGCCACAATCGCGTCGGTCTCGGTGCTGGGTGCCCTTCACGCCACTCCCGCGGTCAAGGCCGCTCTCGCCGACAGAACGAGGTGAACGATGCTGAATCAAGACATAGTCCGCGAAGCAACCCGCCTCACGCGTGCCGGCCAATTGGTCGAGGCCACCGCGCTGCTGCAGCGCATGCTCCAGGGCGGTAGCGCTCCAAGACCGGAGTCTCGCAGCGCCTCTCAGGCTCGGCTCCCGCGGCTCGATCCGCTCACCATCGACGCCACGGCCGAAGTTGTCGAGGAGCGGGAAGCTCCGCAGATTGCGCCGACCCGCTCTGCTCAGGGACGCAGACGCTCATTACCGGTCGACGGCATGCGGGATTTTTCCGGGCTCGGCCTGCGAAGTCCGATCACGCGCGTTCCTCTGTCCCCATCGGACATCGTGCCCGAGAACACACGATTTATCGCCGGTACCTTCAGTAACGCCGCGGGAAGCCGGACCTACAAGCTATTCATCCCAAGCCGATGTCAGGGACAACAGCTTCCCCTGATCGTAATGCTTCACGGCTGCACCCAGTCGCCGGACGATTTCGCGGCCGGCACCCGGATGAACTTCCTGGCGGAAGAGCAGAATTGCTTCGTGGTCTATCCTGAGCAGCCGAGCGGAGCCAACCAGTCGAAGTGCTGGAACTGGTTTCGCACCGGCGACCAGCGCCGCAGCGGGGGCGAGCCCTCGATCATCGCCGGCATTACCCGCGAGATCATGCGCGACCATGCGATCGATCCGAAACGCGTATACGTCGGGGGGCTGTCCGCCGGCGGGGCCGCCGCCGCGATCATGGGCGCAACGTATAGCGACCTGTACGCGGCCGTCGGAATTCATTCAGGCCTCGCGTGCGGCGCCGCGAGCGATCTTCCCTCCGCGTTCGTAGCCATGCGGCAGGGAGGCGGCTTCAAGGCAATTGCGGATAGCAAAATTTCCGTGCCGACCATCGTTTTCCATGGCGATCGCGACACTACGGTGCATCCAAAGAATGGCGACCAGATTATCGAGCAGTCCGCCAGGGCAACGAGGCCGACGACGACGGTACTTCGCGGACGCGTACCCCACGGCCATGCCTATACTCGCACCGTCCTGATCGACGGGGCCGGTCGGACCATTTCCGAACACTGGAACATCGATGGCGCCGGACACGCGTGGTCAGGAGGTAGCCCCGCCGGGTCCTACACTGATCCGCAAGGGCCGGATGCGACGAGGGAAATGCTGCGCTTCTTCCTCGAGCATTCGCTGGGTGGGTAGTATGGCTTCACAGGGCGCTCAGGTTGTCCTCGAGCACGTCGCCGAGCGTCCGGACCGCTTGGCGTCGCCGCCGAAGCCGGCCTCTATCCGCCAGCGCTGGGCGCGACGGGCGAGAAACAGGTCGCATAGATCACCGGGACTTTGGGATAATCCTCTCGGCAACGTTCGGTATGTGCCATCCGTCGATGTCTCCGGGCGGCTTGACGTCCGTGATGAGAACGTCCGCGATAAAGCGGTCCTTTGGAGAGCGCCACGTGCGGAGGCCCGATCGTTCTCAGACTGACGCCGTTGAGCATAGGTCTGGAAGATCGCCAGCTAGACGTTTGTTGGTTGGAGTTGCTACCTAAAATCATCCTCGACAGCGCAGAACGTCCGATTGATCTCAGTTCATGCAGGACTCCAACAATGCAAGGGCTTGGAACGCCACGTCACAAAGCCTGTTGTCCTTTCAGAAATGACCGTTGTGGTCGCCCCCCCATTTTCTTGGAGTGTCAGATGAGCAAACGCAAGCCGGCGACAGCGCCGAAGCGCGCCCGCAATCCGAAAATGGCCGCGCGGGCCCAACAGAACAAGCAGGCCATTGTTCGAAGCCCGAAACAGGATTTACTTCGCTCTGTTGCGGCAGTCTCGATTGAACCGCCCCTTGGGCTTTATGATGACTCTAAACACGAGGTTCCTCTCATTGAGCCTCGGGTGGATGCCTTACCGGATGACCTCAGTCCGAGAATCACGGATAGCGATCCAACGAAAGGCGTTGCTTTAGCGACGGCAAACATGCAGGCGTATCAAGCGAAGCTTCTTGAGATAGCCGCGGCCAACGCGCAATTTGCTTTTGAATTCGGCCTCAGACTTGCGACGATCAAGTCACCGACTGAATTTTTTGGCGTCATTACGGAGTTTACAAACAGACGGCTCGATATGGTCGGGCAGCATTCGAAAGAACTGGCGGCTTATCCGGTCTGGCGCATCAATCCGCCCCAAGAGCTCACCGCTCTGTCGGGACGATAACTGCAAGCCGTATCCGCTGCGGCAAAGGATGGAAGCGAACGCGGATCACGCACGCGCGGTTGCTTGCTTTCGGCTGGGGCGCGCGGCTCACAACGAGGGAGCCGAATCAGCATCGGCCCTAAGCGGCCTCGGTGCGCCCAATCCGAGGTACCCGCCATCGCGCATATAGGTTGACACCATGTCCACAACAGAAGCCGTGCTGATGATCGTTTTGGCAGGACTTGTCGTTTTGATCCTCGGCAACATCGCGTTTCAGGTGGCAGCGGAGCGAAAGAATCCCCCGATCGGCGTTTTTACCGAGTGCGACGGAGTGCGCCTTCACTATATTGAACGGGGCGATACCGCCGCCCCTTGCGTGGTCCTGTTTCACGGGAACGGCACCATGATTCAGGATCTCGTCCTAAGCGGCTTGGTCGACCGCCTGGCCCAAGACTATCGCGTCGTTTGCTTCGACCGGCCAGGATTTGGCCACAGCGACCGTCCGCGCACGCGCATCTGGACGGCCACAACGCAAGCTTCCTTGTTCGCGAAGGCTCTTGATCAGCTTGGAGTGCGCAATCCCGTGGTGCTCGGCCACTCCTGGGGAACGCTGGTGGCAATCGCGCTGGCGCTGCGAAGCGGTTATGCCGTGAGTGGGCTCGTGCTTGTGTCCGGCTACTATTTTCCAACCTTTCGGATGGATTTTTGGCTCATGTCAGGTCCGGCACTGCCGCTGCTCGGGGATCTGATGCGCTACACTATCTCGCCGATCATATCGTGGGCTATTACGCCGAAGCTGATGCGCACGCTGTTCGCGCCGCGTGCCATTCCGCCGAAATTCAAGAATGAATTTCCGATCTCGTTGGCTCTCCGGCCCAAGCAGTTGAGGGCGGCCGCCGAGGAGAGCGCGTTCCTTATTCCAGCGGCTGCGCAGTTGCAGCTTCAGTATCAGGGCATCCGGTCTCCCGTTAGGATCCTGCATGGAAAGGGTGACCGGCTCATCGAGGCCGACCAGTCGCGCCGCCTGCACGAGGTGTTGCCTAGCTCGGTGCTACATCTGGTCGAGGATGCCGGTCACATGGTTACCTATGCAGATGCTGCGGGAATAGCGGATGCCGTGGCGGCGCTGGCGCTCACCGCGCCGGTGAGGACCGCATAGGCTGTCTTGTTGTGATGCCGGTGTCCGGAAGTGGCCAATTTCAGACTTTCCCTTCGGTTCGGAGGTTGTCGCGTCTCAGCGTCATTTTTCGTCACTGCGCCCATCAGGTCGCGAAGCTTTTGCGAGGCGCCAAAGTGGTTGATGTGCCCGTTGAGCAGCCGACTTAATTTGAATTGATCGTCAATCTTAGAACTGCAAAAGCGCTCGGTCTCGAAATGCCGCCTGGGTTGATCTCCTGTGCCAACAACACGATCGAATGAGGTGGTGACTTACGTTTTTGACCCGAAGACGAAGATCGCCATCGTGTCCGGCACGTCCGCAGTCGGGGTCAGAGCGGACATCGAGAAGAGGTGGGCAAATCGACGCGAATGACTCAACGTGGAAATGAGCCATTCGGCCGCTCACGAATCTTCAGCCTTCCTGTCCAATGACGGACCTCTGACAAAGCCGTGCCGTGTGGTAATGTTGAGCGCTAAGGGCGGATCTCATCACGCGTCAGCGGGTGCGGCATCGCGTTTCCCCCTGAACGCGATCCTAGCGGCTTGGAAGGCGGTGGGGCAGGCGCTGCGCCTTGCACACCGGTAACGAACTGCCGCGTAGGGCGCTCTTCCCGCAGGTTGTCCTCGGCAGCCCCGCCTAGGCGGGTGAGCTCCGACCACGCCAGCGCGGCGGTGATCCATCTATGCCGCTCTGCTCCATTGGCTTGGGCGGCAAGCTTCATCGCCGCGACGGCCTCGCGCTTGGGGTCGTACTCGAGATCCATGGATACAAATATAGTTGCAGATCGTAAACGATCACGCACCAGCGTGACCGTAGCAATCCGGGGTCGACAACCATACGCGGATCCTGCCTAGCCGCCCGGAGATGCCCGCCCGATCCGCCCCATTCACAGGCGCGGACCTCTCCGGTGCGCTCGCGATCGAGGCCCTGCGCGAGCGTCCCGCAAGGGGATCCAACTGCACCGACACTCCCCAAAAGCCCGTGAATTGCTCGTCTTTCAGATTTCTCGTGACCGGCACCCCCGCTATGGTGGCGCCTCACGGGACTACGTCACCGGCTCACGACGAGAAGAGATGTTTCAAAACGCATCGGATCTGGCCGCGATGGCCGAGGAGCTAGGCCGATCGAGTGACTACCGGGTGCTCCGGCGCCTGGTGCCGCGGCCGAGGTCGGTGGCGGGCTCCGGACAGGAATTGAGGATCGGCATCCTGCTCGACACCGAGACCACCGGCCTCGACCACCGCAAGGACGAACTCATCGAGCTCGGCATGGTCAAGTTCGGCTACACGCCGGACGGGCGCATCATTGATGTCAGGGACACGTTCTCCGCCTTCAATGAGCCGTCCGAGCCGATCCCGGCCGAGATCACGGCGCTTACCGGCATCACCGACGAAATGGTGGCCGGCCACAGGATCGACGAGGCCGCCGTGAACGCCTTCGTTGATGATTCCGTGGTCCTGGTCATCGCGCATAACAGTGGATTCGATCGGAAGTTTTCCGAACGCTACTGGCCCATCTTCGAGCGGAAGGCGTGGGCATGCTCCGCGACCGAGGTCCAGTGGCGGCAGCACGGCTTCGATGGAGCGAAGCTCGGCTACCTTCTGAATGGCGCCGGCTATTTCCACCAGGCGCACCGCGCGGTTGACGACTGTCACGCGCTGCTCGAGATCTTGGACTTCGACCTACCAACGACCGGCGCGCCCGCGCTCGCCGTCCTGCTCGAGACCGCACGACAGAAGACCATCCGGATCTGGGCCGAACAGTCGCCGTTCGAACTCAAGGATTCGCTGAAGCGGCGCGGCTATCGGTGGAGCGACGGCACAGACGGCCGGCCAAAATCCTGGTACGTCGACGTCTGCGAGTCCGCGCTGGACACCGAGCTCGCGTTTCTCCGGACCGAGATCTACCTGCGCGACGTGGAGCCGCGCCTGCAGACGCTGACCGCCTTCACCCGCTTCTCCTGCAGGATCTGATGGCCGCCAACCGCCATGCCGAATACGCGGCGAACCTGGCCCTCAGCGGCCGAGACGTTTCTCGACCCGCTTGCGGCTGTTGCCGACCTTCTTCACGGCCTTCTTCACTGCCGAGGCCGAGCGGCCAGTCTTCTTTGCTTCGTATCGCACTTCGTAGTCCTGGCCTTTAGCCACGCGGGCGCGATCTTGTTTGCGTCCCCGTGGGGTTTTCTTCTTCGCGGCCATCTGCTCCTCCGTCTGCGAAACTGATGGCCAGTGCAACGCTTCAAGGAATCGCGGGGTTCCCTCAAAGAAGCTGTTGCGGGCCGAAGCCGAACGAGCGCCGGCAGCATCTCTGCTCCACCTTTGTTGGCCTTTCCATTTTCGTTTGCTCGACCGCCTGCACGAAGGCTTCGTCGCACCGCATGAGCACAGCGGCCCTTTGGCGCACGTCGCCCGAGTTGGCCAGCTCCGAACGCTCCGGAGCTTCAAGTACGCGCCCGGAGCCCGCTCCCGTTTTCTTGCAGATGCTTTTTTAGATCCTCCGTTCCGAACCCACCGACCGGGAAAATCTGGAACTTCTCAGCCCAGCGTAGGTTGGTTGCCGATCGTCGAACTTAGGAGCCGAATATGAGTCGTGGAATGCCATCGATGACCGCCCTCCTGGGTATGCTCGCGATCGCCGGTTACCAGAATCGTGACAAGCTGGCGGACATGTTTCGCAATGCTAACTCCGGTCAGTCGGCGGGTGCCAAGGATTCCCTGAGCGGCATGCTCGGCAACCTTGGCGGCCTTGTGGGAGGCGGCGGCGTGGGTTCGCTCCTGAACGGCGGGATCGGCGAACTGCTCCAGCACTTCAAGCAGAACGGGCAGGGCGATGCAGCCCAATCCTGGATCAATCAAGGGCCAAACCGCGAAGTCACCCCGCCCGAACTCCAGCAGGCTATCGGTCCGGACGTCCTTCAAAAGCTGGAGCAGCAGACCGGCCTGTCGCAGCAGGAGATTCTCGACCGCTTGTCCCGAGAGCTTCCGACAGCCGTGGACAAATACACACCTGATGGACGTCTTCCGGCTCCATCGGCGGGATAATCACAGCGATCGAGAGAGAGAGACATGGGCATCATCTGGACGATCATCATCGGTTTCATCGCAGGCGTCATCGCGAAGTTCATCATGCCCGGCGACAACGAGCCCTCGGGTTTCATCCTGACCACGATCCTGGGAATAGTGGGCGCGTTCGTTGCGACCTATCTTGGCCAATCTCTCGGCTGGTACCGGCCAGGAGAAGGCGCGGGGCTAGTGGGGGCAGTGGTAGGCGCCATCATCGTGCTTTTCGTCTACGGTTTTGTGGCCGGTCGCAGCCGCCGGGCCATCTAACCACCGTGAAGGGTATCCTTCGCGTTTGCGGAGAATTCGCCCCGCGCGAAAGGCGATCGGCAAGATGAAATGGATGCTCGTTGTTCTGGTAGGAGGATGACCCCGGTGGACACCGACCTGGTCTTCGACAAGTTCGCCGATTGCCTCGCCGCCGAGGAGCAGATGCGAAAGCACTATACGGACGCTTTCGAGGCTTGGGACAGATGGGCTCCGGCCAATATCGAGCGACGCCGCGAATACTCTAAGGCCCGCGACCTCCAGACCAAACGCCTGCTCAGCAACATCGGTACGTGCGTTCCTCATGCGGGCGGCGACGCCGTAGCACCTCAGCAGCAGAATAATCCCACTCCTTCTCAGCCTTCCCAAGCTACCCCACTCCGCAGCCAAGTCCGAAAACGTAACGTCCGAACGTTTCGAACAGGCCCTGCCGCAAACGAAGGTCGCAGCGGCGCTTTCATCGCCCCTGCCTTCATTGCTCTCGCCACGCGCTGAGCTGTGGGCTGCTGACGATTATAGGTGCACGCCAAATGTCGCCCATAACGGACCTGCGGGCTGACGATGCCGACAGAACTAAGGCGTTTACCGACATCATGTCGGACGCTTTTGACTACTTCCGCGCCTACGCTGTCCGGGCTCTTTGCAAGGCCTGATCCATGCCGCAGGGCAGGATGAAGCATCTGCAGCTGGTTGCGGGACGAATTTACAATCTCCTCAAGAAGGAGGCCGCTTATAGCCCGAACACGCAGCACCTTGAGGACTTCCGGGCAGCGCACAAAATTGAGGAATCTCTCGATGGCCGGCGCGATGACGGCCCACCCACTAAAGGAGCCTTTGCTCCGGTGAGGCCGGGCGCGGAACGGGAGGCTCGTTGAGTGGCTTCCGTCGATGGTCGCACCGTAAGTAAGTCTCCTGCGAGAATACGCACAGCGAGCGGCGTTGCGTGGCGGCAACCCGTACAGGGCGAAAGCCTATGCGCGCGCCGCAGACAGCCTGGCGGCCCTTGCCGTCCCTCTGGACGTGCTCATCGCCGAAGACCGGCTCACGGAAATCCCCGGCGTCGGCGAGGCGATCGCCGACATTATCGTCAAGCTTCACAAGACGGGCTCTCATCCGAGCCTTGAAAAGCTGCGCAAGAAGTTTCCCGAGGGTGTACTCAAGATGCTTTCGGTGCCAGGTTTGCGGCCGGAGAAGGTATCAGGGGACCTGCCGCTATCGAACGGCCGCCACCGCGATCACCAGTAGAGGAAGATCGGCACCAATAATGGTGATACGAGCCACTCACGAATGTCGAACTTGCCGGGATCGGGCATCTGACCGCCTTCTTTCAGGTGGAGGCGGGAGCGCAATGCTCTCAGTCGCCGACCACTGATCGGGGCGGTGATGGATGACATCCCTGGGCTTAAACAACGCGCAGCGATACCTAAAAAGCACGCCCGAACGCGGCGAATCAGCGGCTTAACTTTAGCGAGGGCAGAACAATGGGATGCATCGCGTCCCGTTTCTGCTGTAGGTCGGCGACCACTCCTATAATACGCTTTGCGGTGAGCGGATCGAAGGGGAAGGCCGAGAGCCGTTGGTAGTGGGAGATTATCTCGTCTAGCTCTTTGCAAGCGTCGCACATTGGCTCACCCGCTCAACTTGAGGCGGGAGCACACGGGCTCTCGGTCACCGATAACAGCAGAGGATGACCCTGGCTAAAGGCTGCCGGTGCTTTCAGTTCCTATTTTAAGAGCGGCCACCCGGCGCGGGCCGCGGATCGTCGCGCCGAATGTGCCGTAGGGTTCAAAAGCTCAGGTGAGGACGTCCATCAGCGAGGGTCGCCCTCCGTAAACCGACATCTCGATCGCCGTGCGCTGTCAACTCAGGCGTCAACAGGCAACAAGCATTTCGAAATGAAGGAAGACGCTGTCATTGCGTTCTCTGGTCCGAGCAAATCTGATGCAAACAAAGATCGCTGAAAGAAGAGGCCGCCTGAAGCGCCTAGTACTCGTTCCCGTCGCTGTGATGAAGATCAAAAGCTCGATCGTACCTGTCGCGGGCTTCGGTACCTACGCTGTATCGGCCGGGCCACCATGAATGCGGTGGATTGTAGTTGTCGTTCTCAGCGTCTTCTTTGGCCTTTCTGCTTAAATCCTCGGGCGTCCAAAGCGACATTGATTTATCTTTACTCATGCCCAGGTCCTCCGAGTGTGCTGCGGCCTATCGCACCGGCAGCAATTTTGAAACGAAGTGCCAGTCGCCCAACAGCATCCCACCAGAACTCTGAATCCATCGCCTACGGTCTCATCGAGGACAATCATGCTGACGGACAGAAAAAAAGCGAGCGCCGCAAAGAAAGTTCCAGCCGCGCTGGCGAGCGCCGCCGCGTCGGCACCGAAGCTCCATTCTTCCGGCCGTTGGAATCTTATTGTGTGTGCAACACGGCTTGGCAGATCGATGCCCATATAGAAACCAAAAGCCCCGTAAAGCACCATCAAGAGGACCATCCATTCATTTCGAAACAACTCGGTTTCCATGCGCATCAGTCCTACGCCCACGTACAGGCCGCCTGCGGCGCCAACCATGGCCAGTCCAGTCCTTTCAAAGATGTGTGCCACCTTAACGACAACGGAACGGCCCAGCCACGTTGCGAGGGTGACGTAAGCGTACTTCGCCAACTGTTTCTCCCTAGTGACAAAGCGCACGGCTCTTGGGACGAGACTTCGAGACCGCCACCAATAGAACCCTGACCAGCTATTGATTTGGTGGCTAGTTCAGCCTGAAATCGGACTGGCAACTAGGCCGTTATGAGCGGCAGAAGAACGATCGGTTTCTTTGAATCTAATGCGGTTTCGGCAAGGGTGAGATTTGTTGAGGTCCCTTCTGGTGCAAGGGTGCGGCCGTTGGCGCAGGGCTACAGGCTGGCCGAGCTGGAAGCGACGACATGTCGGGAGCAGCTCTGGTCTTTGGGAAGTGTCCGCACCGACGTGTCAATAGCTATATTACGACTATAGAACCGTGCGGTTGCATTGTTGGCCACCATGGTTGCAGTCGCCGGCGACGCTGCGATGACATCTGCCTTGAGAGCTACCAATTCGTCGGCGACGCGAAGCACCCCGTGGGATTGCCTCTCCCCGAACCGGCAATCGATGATGACATTCTGGCCGGCGGCCCCTGCGAGCTCGCGCGGTCCTCGTCGAAACGCTTCCAGGGGGCGCCAGCCAAGGGTGTCGCGCACACCCATAGGCAGGACAGCGGTCGGCTGCGGCCTGGGTTTGATCTTGATCAAGTTCAGCAGCGTCGCCGCCACGATCATCGTTAGGACGCCACCAACGCTGAGCGTGATCTGCATCGCAAGCCCCTCAGATATGTCGAGCAGCGCCAGGAGGCTGACGAGCGTGAGCAGAACGCCGAGGCAGAAGATTGGCAACGAGTGCTTGCCACAGAGGATGGCGCCGCGCATCACCGCAGTCGTCAATGCTTGTCGATTGGGTGGCACGAACCATACCGCTACAACCGCAAGAGCCAAGAAATGCAACAGACGCAACGGATCGAGATTCGATTTGTCCATCGGGTAAGCCAAGTTCGTCAGCCCCTTCGGTATCAACGCTTCCAGCGGCTTGATTCTCCAGCTCAATACGATGGCGAGGCTGAAGACCAGATAAAGAACGGCAGGCACAAGCACCATGCGCGACGTTAGCCAGGGGCGTACTCTTTCGCCCTCGATTATCACCCACGCGCCAAGGACCACGAGCAGTTGCCAGGCCAGTGGATTGAAAGCCCAGTGGCCGTTCGGCCACGCCGGCAAGGACCAGCCGAATATATGCACCAGCGTATAAAGCGCCAGCGAAGCGCCAAGCGTCACGTTCGGCAGTCGCAGCAGCAACCACAGCAACGGCGCGAACAAGAGGTGGAGAAGCACGAAGATCGGCAATACGTCGGTATTGACCGGACGATACTGCAGGATCGCCGCGTGCGCGAGCGTCGCGCCGGGCTGATCCAACAGAATGCGCGTATTGCTCTCGTCAGCGAGGCGTTCCACGCCAGCGATGCGGACTAGAAGGGCGCAGGCGAGCGTGAGCAGCAGAAATGCGACATAGATGTCCCAGCTTCGCCGCAGCGTTCGGCGGATCACGCGGGTCCATCCCTCGCACCTCCATACCTTACCGTAGGCCAGTGCGCAGGTGACGCCCGAGACGAACATGAACAGTTCCGCCGCATCGCTGAAGCCGTAGTTTCGCGGCGTCAGCCAGCTTCCAATGTTATTGGGGACATGATCAAGAAAGATGCACCAGAGCGCGATGCCGCGGCAGGCGTCAATCCGCAGGTCGCGGCCGTTGGCTTTCAGCTCCGGCAGTGCGGCCGCTGATGGCTTCGGGGTGGCGGTTAGCATTGGCTTGCCTCGTCTAGCGTGCGCGCACGCTTAAAGAGGAACGATCGAAAGCGACCGATTTGAACAAAAGCGCGGCCCTGCTCCGGTCGTGACAGCGCCGCAGTCCAGCGTTGCTTCACGTCGACCTGGCCACGACACCAATCGCGACAATGATCATATGGCCGCGCTTGAGTAAAACGCTGGTGTAGAGGGTGACCGTCGACATCATCGTTTAAGTTGCGCAGTGTGTAAATTGGCCGCAGGTCGGTATGAAGAGGTGCCTAGGTCCTATGACGAAGGTACCGTCGGGGCGGCGGCATCTATTTGATACCCTCAACCACGCGATGAGCAATTCATCGCTCGCGTGGACGGTAGGGCGGCGAGGACCGCGCTTCATGTAGTCCTTGCTCATTACGATTGTGTGCCGGTTGCAACCATAACGCACAGCAGCACTCGGCTCCTACTTTGAGTGCCTGACGGCGAACCACTGGACCAGAGATAGAAGGTGAACGGCTTCCAAGGTGGGTGTATGATTCTTTCATTGATCTCCGGGCGGTCATTGGACGGAGAGCAGTTTTATGAAGGTTCTTGTTGTTGACGATCACACATTAATCCGCGAGGCGTTGCACGGCGTCCTGAAGCAATTGAAGCGAGAGGCCGTGATATTCGAGGCTTCGAGCAGTCGAGAGGCCATGCGCATCGTCGAGGAGCATCCCGATATCAGCCTCATTTTGCTCGATATCAATTTGCCTGACCGCGACGGCTTCTCTGTCCTTTGCGAACTGCGCCATCGCTATACGGCGATTGCTATCATCATTCTCTCGTCCTCCGATGATCAGGACACGGTCAGGCGCGCTTTCAAACTTGGCGCGCTGGGTTTCATTCCGAAAACCACGGAACGTGAAGTGATGCTCAATGCTATTGAGTTGGTGTTCTCCGGCGGAGTTTACATTCCCTCGGAGATTCTGGAGGAAACGGCAGGTCCGCGGTTTGCGGATAAACCATTGGCTCGCGACTCACTCAAGGGGCGAGGATTGACCGATCGTCAGATCGACGTACTTGCGCTCCTGATGAAGGGAAAAAGCAACAAGGTCATTGCCAGGACGCTCAATATGGCAGTGCCGACAGTGAAGAATCACATGACGGTCGTTCTCAAGGCGCTCGGGGTAGCGACCCGCACTGAAGCCATCATAAAAGTCGGAAAAATGGGCTGGGAATGGCCGCCGAAGTCTGAATCATGAGACTGCCCGGGTGCCTCCTCCACCATCATGATCTCTGAGGAGCTCATGCATGACAGCGCGGAGCCGCATCGGGTCGACCGGCTTGTGCAGCAAAATGTAGCCTCTGTCCCTAGCGTCCCGCAGAGGTTCAGCTGCGGTATCGCCGCTGATGAGAATGGCGGGAATTGACGAGCCAAACGCCGCATTGATTTGTTCAATTGCCCGGATGCCGGTCTTCCCGCTTGCGAGATGATAGTCCGAGATTATGAGATCTGGGCGCTGTTCGCGCTCGGCAAGTTGGACAAGTGCAGGTTCGTCGGATCCGGAGGCAAGAACCGAGTATCCCCATTTGCTAAGCAGTCCGCCCGTTCCCTCCTGCACGATCGGAGTATCGGCAATAACGAGAATTGCCTTGCCGTCGATTGCGAAGGCACCGGGGTATGGTAAGTCGGCGGGCGCCGCGGACCTGACGCATTGATCGATTTTCGGAACCAGGATTGCAAATCGCGAACCTCGGCCCATAGTCGAAGCCAGGTCGATTTGATGGTGGAGAAGCACGCGAAGCTTGTCGACGATAGCGAGGCCGAGGCCCAGTCCGACGGACCGGTTCTGTTCGGCGGTGGGAATCTGAAAAAACTCACCGAAGATATTGTGCTTTTGATCCTCGGGAATGCCAGGACCGGTATCCCATACTTCGATACGCAACATTTCACCACGCCGGCGACATCCGACCACGATACCGCCCCGCAAGGTATAGCGCACCGCATTCGATACGAGATTCAGCATGATGCGTTCGAGCAGCATCGCGTCGCTTCGCACCCATGCGTCACTTGGCCTGACGCGTAGCCGCAGACCCTTTTTTTGCGTCGCCTGGTCAAACGCCGTCTCGATTTTTTGCAACAGGCGCCCGATCGGGAACTCGGTGATTTGGGGGATAAGCATCCCGGCATCCAGCCTGGAAATGTCCAGGAGCGAATTGAACATTTCATCCATTTCCTTGCGGGTGGCGTCGATTCGCTCGACCGTTTTTGTCCTTTCTTCCGGTTTGAGCGGCGTGCGCAGCTGGGCGACGAACAACCCCAACGCATGTAAGGGCTGCCGCAAATCATGGCTTGCCATGGCGAGAAAGCGCGATTTCGCTGCGTTGGCGAGCTCCAGTTCCTGCGTACGCTCTGCGACTTTCTGCTCGAGTTCGACGTGCGCGCGGCGCAGGCTTCGTTCCGCTTTCTTGCGGACCTCGACATCAGCGCTCAGCAGCAAGCTTGGAACGGTAATACTGATCAAGAACATCAACACGAGCAGGAATGACGCATTGGGATCTGGCGTCGCGAAGGGGCCGCCGCCCGTGTGCGTTCCCCAAATCGTGATGCCCGCAAGCACGAGGGCAACCGTTGCGGTATCGCGTGGCCCGCGACGCAGCGCCGCCCATAACATGGGCAGGATGGCGAGAAAACCGAGCGGATCTCGGCCGGGCGTCTGCTCGATCAGGGGGCTGAATGCAATCAGTCCAACAACCGACGCTGTCGTGAGGACGCCGGCCGTCTCCAGAAGTTCACGGGAATTGAACGGATGATAGCGGCTTGATGTCCAAAGCACGACCGCGGGGGCAATGACCAGCGCGCCAGTCACGTCGCCCAGCCACCAGGTGATCCACGCGTCCGCGAAATTCTGCTGTTCGATGTACCCGAACATTGCCAGACTGGTCAGTCCAATGCTGGCACTGATCGGTGTCGCGATCACGACGCAAATCACAGCAAACTTTGCGACAGAGTCGGGCTTTGAAAACGTGTTACACCCACCCGACCATCGATTAATAAAATAAGCGCCAGTAACTGCTTCGAGAGAGTTACCGGCCGCAATCGCAATTGCGGTGGCAACGGAGCCTGCCGTCGTAACATTAGCGATCATCGCGGCCGCAAAAATTGCTGGCCAGATCCGATATCCCCGCAACAGCACCGCCGCTAGCGCGACACCCGTCGGTGGCCAAATTGGCGTTGCACTGGGATGAATGGAGGCGAGAGTAAGCCCGCCTTTTGCCAAGACGAGATAGATGGCTCCAATTGCGACCAGATCGATGACGTAGCTGATAGCTCGGCTAGAATTTGTCCTGAGAGCTAATGATCGTGGATCGGACATTGTCGGCGCCTGGACCAGGCAATTGGCTCGTCCATCGAGACTGACTTTTGATCGCTGGTCGGAGATCAAAGATCACAAGGTCAATACGGCAGATGCGCTCCGATCGAATTGATCATCGCGGTCTGCTGGCGGACTAAGAGACGGCGCGTGCGATGGAGCATTTGGCCGACTTGCTGTTAAATCCCGCGAATTGCCTCAGAACCAGTGGGACGTTGCGCCCCCGAATTCGCGTCGTCTCGTGCTCCCGAGCTTTGGGGGGACGCATCGTACGACGAAGATAGGCTCTCCGAAAGTCCGGATTGGGATCGGGATCAGGTCGGTCTGTACGACGAGAGCCCTATCTCTCGTTGGAGTCTCAGGACTGAACTACTTGCACGATAGCCTGCATACAGCGCGACGAGGGCGCGCAAGCTTCACTCAAAAATGGAAGCATCGGAGGCGCAGCATGACGCTGCCGCCCCGGTCCGCTTCTAGTTCAGCCACAGCGGGGCGTGCGGATGTCTTTCATAATGCGGTCCGGATCATCACCGAGATCAAGCGGAAATCCGAGGACGCCTGCCGCAATCCTAGGAATGCGCGGCCTTGCTTTCTCCGCCCAAAGAGCGGGGCCGTTTTTCTTTCGAAGGCCGCTTATTAGTCGGTGTCAGTCCAGCTGCGAAGGCTGGGCGCCAATTTACCGGCCCAGCCGCGAGCCTCATCAACGAATATTATGGCACGTTCGATCGGCGCTGTTCTGCGAACGGTCGCAAAAAGGTCTGTCAGGAACCATCGCATAAAAGGTGCGAGCGTCTCGAGTGATTCCGTTAGCAAGGAGAGGAATAATTGGCCTGGTCACGGCAGAAATCTTCGAAATTGAACGTGCTTAAGTTCGAGAGGCGTTGTGGCCGCGGATCGTCGCACCACTGAAGCGCCTGCGCGGCGGTCGAGAATACGGGATCGCGTGTCCGTGGCTCCATTGCCAGCAGGGCACGAACGCGGTTTGTAATGCTATCGCTGCGGAGTAAATCTAGGTGCTTCTTGAGCGCCTCGTGATCGCCAATCAATGCGGAAATCGCGGCGTGGGATCCTTCGTGACGAGTGCGATCCTTTGCGCGGTAACAATCACGTCGGCGGCACGATTCTGAAATAGGCGCTTTCAGCACTCGTAGCTGTGGGCAGTAAGCATCTTGCGAGACGCTGCGAGCAGAGGATATGCCAGGAATGCTATGGCGCGGACGGAAGACGCCTTCGAGAAGGGCAAGGCCGACGGCGCGAAAGCGGCTCCTGCGGTTATCGCCGCCGTGGCTCGCGATTGGTCGGCGACGCCCGCCAATAGCCCCTCGCCAGTGCGAAGGCTCTGATGATCCGCTTGCGCGTTGTATCACAGGCGTGTAGCACTCACTCAGGCAAGAGACGTGAACAGCGCGTCTTTTCAATAGGTTACTGCCTTGGCAGGCGGAGGTTTCGATCCCTCCTGCTCCTCCAAACCAATATGGTTACAGGATTGTTTTTCAAACGCTTTTCCAATGATCGTCGGCTGCCTCACATCAAAACCACGGTTGTAAGCTACGTTTGTATCCGCCCGCTGAAGGATCCCTTGCCCAATGAGGCGTGTTGAAGAGCACGCCGAACCTGACATCGCAGACAGGTCCACTCACGCGGGCCGCGTGAGGCGCAGCCCGCGTCAAAGATTGGCGACGGTTTCCGGAATGTGGATCTTACCTAGCAGTTCGCCCCCTGGCGTATAGCAGCGCACCCCGTCCTCGGTCGGATCGCCCCAACCGACGGAGCACCAGACACGACCCTCGGTGTCACAGCGTAAGCCGTCGGTAATGCTGGGCTTGGGCATTTCCGCAAAGACCTTGCTGTTCGACGCCTTTCCAGCGGCGACATCAAGGTCGAACACCCGGATGTGAGCGGGATTGTCGGGCCCGTCGGTGAAACCGGTGTCGATCACATAGAGCTTCTTCTCGTCGGGCGCGAACGGTAATCCCGTTCGGCTCGACGAAATCATCGGCGATCACCTTGATATCCCCTGATTTAGGATTGACGCGGTACACGTTGTGCTTTTCCTGCTCGGGCTCGGCCTTGATGCCCTCATAGAAGCCGCCGATGCCGTAGGCCGGATCGGTGAACCAGATCGCACCATCGGACGTGACAACCGCGTCGTTTGGCGAGTTCAACCTCTTGCCATTGTACTTGTCAGCAATGATTGTGATCAAACCGTCCAATTCAGTCCTGGTAACGCGTCGGCCAGAATGCTCGCAGGTGATCAAACGGCCCTCGCGATCGATGGTGTTACCGTTCGAGTTCATGGATGGCTGGCGGAACACGCTGACGTGACCGTCGTCTTCCGAGAAGCGCATGATGCGGTTGTTTGGAATATCGCTGAACAGGACATAGCGGCCAGCCGGGAAGTAGACCGGCCCCTCGGCCCATCGAAATCCCGTTGCGACGCGTTCTACCGCCATCGTGCCGGCGAACGCCGGAAAGTCAGCCGGCCCGAACGTGGCCTTGCCCTTCTTCATGGATTCCAGGTGAGCATCCGGGTAGCGGCTTCCCGATAGCGGCCCCAATGGCAACGGCTCGGTCGACCTGGTTGGAGCGCCCGTTTGACCGAATGGCGCTACGCTCGCAGCCGAAGCCATTTTCACGGTTGCTGCCATTGTCGCGGCTGCTGTTGTGGTGAGAAACGCGCGTCTGTTCATCATCACCTCCCTGTTGCATTGACAATTTTTGCGAGACGCTGATCGGCGATCCGAACTGCTTGCCAAGCAGTGCTGTCGTTCGGACATCGCAAATTGTAGCACGAGAAAGATGGGCCAAGAAGTCGAGCAGTGCGCTGAGCGTGAAGAAGGCAATCCTTGGCGAATGGGGCGCATCTCGCTGTGCGCACCCGCCCCGAGATCGATCGCGTAGGGATGAGATGAGCCAAACGGGTTCAAAAAAAGCCCCAGCTCCCGGGTCGGGGAAACTGGGGTCTAGCCTCTCGCTTCGGCCGGCAAGGGGACCGCCGGCACCGACATGCTAGTTCCTCCAGGGGCTCCAGGGGAGTCACGATCAGGTGTGGTTGATCACAAGCATTACGGTGTGCGTGGCCGAATGAACCCGCGCGAAAGATATGGCTGGTTCCGAAGAAATGCGATGCTTGTCTCTATGCTCCGCAGCGGATCAGTTGAAACATCCTGTTCGACGAGAACATGTCTCACGCCGCTCTGGCGCGCAGCTTCGAGTATGCTGGCAAAGTCGATCGTGCCGCGACCTAGTTCGGTGGTCGAACCATCTTTTGCCATGTCCTTGAGATGAACCAGTGGAAACCGCGATGGATTTGCCCTCAAGACGCGCGCAGAATCGAGATTTCCTTTGGTTGCCCAATAAACATCGAGCTCGAACTTGACCAAGCGCTCGTCCGTGCGCCTCAGCAAAACATCATACGGCTGGATGCCACCGGGCAGGGCAGCAAACTCGAAGTCGTGATTATGATAGGCGAGGGTCTAGTTCGACCGCGACGCTAATTGACCAATCGTATTCAGATTATCGCAGATCCGCTTCCAATCATCGGTGGTCTTCCGTACCGACGGATCCAACCATGGACAAACGACAAACCGACTGCCGAGCAAATGAGCGATCTCGAACGATGGTTGGGCATTGTCCCGCAGACTGGGGTAGTCGATATGCAGTGATGGGGCAGTGAGACCCAGGCCTAGCAGGAGCTTACGGGTGTGGCTGACGTCTGAGCCGAGAATGCCGGCAAACTCCACCTCGCTGTAGCCGAGAATGGCAACTCTCCTCAGGGTCCCCTCAAAATCGACCTTCAGCAGGTCACGAACCGTGTAGAGCTGCAGGCCAATTTTCCGCACCTCTCCACCGAATGTCGAATCGATTGTCATCATCGCCCCAGCCGCGATGAATCCTAAAACAGCTCGCCTGCTGAGTTCCGCCGGCATACTGGGCTATCTTGGCGCTTGTAGGACGACACCGTAGCGCTCGTATATCCGATTGATCGTACCGTCGGTTCGCAGCCGGTCCAGGGCTCCGTCGATAGCTTCACGCAACTGGTCATCCGGGCGCACCATGCCAACAGCAACATTCCAGTTAAGGTTCGCCTCGTTCTCATCGAGTTCGAGAATGCGTACCGCCTTGTCCGGATGCGTCACATTGAAATAGCTGGCCGTCGTCGGGGTGACCGCTGCCGCATCAATCTCATGATTGGCAAGAGCCTCTAGGCTGTCGACCTCGAAACCAAACGTCGACGTGGGCACGTGGCGCTGACCGAGGGTCATGGCCGCCATAGATCCGACCAGGACACCAACTTTCGAGTGCTCATCGAGACTCTTGAAGGAGGTGAGTTTGCTTCCATGAGGAACTGCCAGCGCAACACCTGTGCGATAATACGCCTTCGATATCCTCAGATTGGTCTCGCCCTGCGCCTCGCGGTCGGCGATGATGTCGAGCACGATGTCGCAGCCCGCGCTCCGCATCTGGTATTGAGTGATGATCCAGTCTGACCTCAGTGAGACACCAAGCTCGCGCGCGAACGCGTTGCCCAACTCGATCTGAAATCCGGGAGGGTCACCGGCCTTGTTGGCGAAAGGAAGCGAGTTGGGGTGGGCGCATAGTCCAAGCACACCGGAGTTGCGGATCGCGTCGAGAGAACGAGCCTGCGCAATACTGGTTAGTTCCAGCAGGGCGCCGACCACGAGGGCTAAATAAGTTTTCATGAAACCCCTGTGTAGATCAATGTCGCCTAGCCTTCATGTGGCTTCAGGGCGCGGATGTATTTCATGATTTCGTCGATTTGCGCATCGCTGAACGTCACGCCGAAAGCCGGCATCGCGCCTTCCTTGCCGTTCTTGATGCGGTTGCGGATGAAGTCGTCATCTCGCTTGCTATCCATGAGCTGCGGCCCCTTGCCGGCAGCGCGACCGCCGTCGGAGTGACACCAACCACAGGTGGTCGCGAACAACTGCCCGACATCGAGTTGTTGGTTATCCGGAGCGCCCGGAGTAGGTTGCTGCGCGCGAGAGGGCAAGCTGGCAATCGTAAGGAGCGCGGCCAGTGTCGAGGTCGACAACGTCATGATCTTCCAAGCCAATCGCATACCGGCCAACCCTACCTCTCAGGGATCCAATTTGCGCCGAGCTTCGTTAGCTCCGCTTTGACAAAGGGAGCGGCGTCACGCCGCTCCCTCCCGGCGTCACGAGCATTATTTCAGACTGTAAACGATGAGCGCGCCGTCGTCGCGAGGCATGCTCTTGTAGACGCCGCCGAAGGTCGGCGCGTAGTCATCCGACGCCATGCCTCCGAAGCCGGCGACGACCGCGATGTACTGCTTACCATTGACGGCGTAGCTGATGATGCCGCCTTGGTGGCCGGTGCCGTCGCCGTGGCTCCACAATTCGGCACCGGAATCGGCATCGTAAGCATGGACCGTGCCGCGCGAGTCCGGGACGAATACCAGATTGCCTCCAGTGGACAATACGCTTCCGAGCGGCGGCTCGGGGAAGCGCACTTCCCACTTCTTGGCGCCGGTGATGGGATCGCGCGCATCCAGATGGCCATAGATCTCACCGCCGGGCGGCGGAGCGATCTTGAAGTCGGCTCCGATGTTGAGTTGGGCCTGAGGAGCAACGATCGGAGTCGTCTTCTGAACTTCGAGCGTCATGCACCATTCCTGGCCGAGCTTGTAATAGAGGCCTGTCTTCGGGTTATACGATCCGGAATTCCAGCTCACCCCACCAGATATGTGAGGGCACAATGGTTCGGAAGCCTTCCCGGCGGAGAAGTCGCGGCGACCGATTAGCTCACCCGTCTTGGGATCGATATCCTTGACGAAATTGCTGTTCTGCGTGATCCGCCATACGTTTTTGACGGCGAGGTTGCGGTCGTAAACGAAGATATATCCGCTCTTGTTCGGATGGACGATGTACTTCTGGCCATCGCGATCGAGCATCACAAACTCGCCGACCGCGCTATCAAAGTCCCAGGCGTCGTGAGGTAGCTCCTGATGATAGGACTTCAGCTTGCCGGTGTCGATATCGAGCGCAAGCACTGAGGTGGTGTAGAGATTGTCTCCGGGACGCGCCCCTTGCGTCTTGTAATCGGCTCCCGACCAGTCGTAGAGCGGAGCCGGGTTTGCAGTCCCCCACAGAATTGTGTTTGTCTCGCCGTCGTAGGTGCCAGGCATCCAGCCGCCGCCGCCGCCGGTCCGCCACGAGTCATTGCCCCAGGTCTTTATGGCGTCGTCGGTGCCGGCAACCGTCAGGAATTCCCATTTCTTCTTGCCGGTTGCTGCATCAACACCGAAGATCGGACCCCGGCCCGGCCATTCGCCGCCTTGCGCGCCGATCACCACTGTGCCCTTGGCGTAAAGCGGCGCTCCGGTGAAACCAACGGTCAGCTTTTGGGAATCGATCAGCTTGGTGTCCCACATGACCTTTCCGGTCTTCATGTCGAGCGCGATGAGGCGGCCATCCATGGTTCCGACATAGACCTTCCCCTCGCCGATGGCGGCACCGCGATTATAGGGGGAGTGGGTCTGCCGCGCGATCAGGGCCTCGTCCAACTCGGGGAAGTAAGACCAGATCACCTCACCGGTAGCGCCGTTCAGTGCAAACGTGCGGCTGTAGGACCCAGTGTAGTAGAGTACCCCGTCGGCCGCGAGAGGCATCGATTGCAGCCCTCGCGTGGAACGTCCCGGAATATGGATCCAGGCAACGCCCAGATTGCTTACGTTACTGGGATTGATCTGTGCTAGCGGGCTGTAGTGATACGACTTGTATGAGCCATGATAGGTCAGCCAATCGTTCTGACCGGCGGATTCAATCCGGGCCGTGTCCACGGATTGCGCAAACGCCCCTGACGCCATGAGCGTCACACCAATAACAACAACAGGGAAACAAGAATAACGCCACTGCTTCTTCATGTAGAGTTCCTCCCGCTTTTTTACATTTGTGGACTGAGTAGCCGCCTCCGAGGAGTTTCGCCGTTCAATGCGGCGCTTCTTCGCCACCACATATCAGGTGCCGCACACTTCCTCTCGCTCTTCTCACAAGTAGCTACGCTGACCGGACTGGCTCTGGTGCACCAACCCACTCGCAGAGTACGCGGGATCACGTCTTGTGCAACGATGGAATTCCCACGCGGCACGGCTAGTGAATGTCAGCGCCTCTTACCGAAGTCTACCCTGTCTTGCGGCTGGGGAGCCGCCTCGGCGAAAAAAACCCCCGTTGAGCGGGGGAGTACCAGGTCAGCACTTTTACCGGCGCGATTGGATCGCTAGCAGTCGGGCATTCCTGCTGGGCGCGAGGAAGCATTGGCATTGGCGCTCGTACCGGAAGAAGCAGCGGAAGAAGTGCCAGAGCTTGACCCAGGTGATGTTGTTGAGCCGATAGTGGTATTTCCGGATGGTCCAGTTGCGGTGGCGCCGCTTACGTCCCGAACCACCTTATTAGCCACGTCCCAGCATTGTTTGAGATCGTGACCACTCGACCCACCCGTCGAAGTTCCTTGAGCGTTTGCGAATGCACCGATAGCCAACAATGCGGCGCTGATCGGCACTCCTAGATAAATCTTCCTCATTGATGGAATCTCCTCTTGTATGCCGGCAAGAGTGCCGACGCCTCTTAATGCGGGTGCAACATCCAACGTTCCCTCCAGATGCAAGCATCAAGCGAGCAACGAACTTGTCGCGCGGCACACCACATTAGCGACTTCGAGGAACTCGCGGCATGGAGCACATTTAACCTGGACGTGGCGGACGCTTTGTTGCGCCCAGGAGGAGGCTCGCGGAGCGTTCTCGAGTGCTTCTGTCGATAATCCCCAAACTTCGGAAGTTAGAGGATATCCACTCCTCCAAACTGTGGGCGCTAAACCCTCGCGAAGATGTTCACTTTTCGCAAGCCTTGGACGGTTCTAGAAATAAGCTACGGTAATGAACTACGGTAACTCGGCCAAATCGCAATACGTGATGCCACTATGGGCATCCGCCGGCAAGGATGTGAACCTCTTCGTCCTGCTGGGCTCTCGCGACTTCGACAGGCATAGTGTCCTTTTCGCACGCCTCGCGCCGCTCAACTGCGAATACTTTCTGCACACGCCGGTTTCAATTGCTAGCTTCTAAAATCGTCCTTGCAGTCGCTCTTCGTCGCGTTCGTGCTCGGAAGGTCGATCCCTCGCGGATTTAAGAGAGCTGCCATCCTGCACGCAGGATGCAAGTGCAATCAAGATTTCAGGCCTCGCTCGGCGTCACCGATCTCGCAATTTCGCCGACGTGTACGGGCGGGGGAGCAGTTGGATCATCGCGGCCAGCTGGGCTCAGGCCATGGCATGTAAAGACGCAGCCCTGCGGAGAAAGGGCATCGATGAGCTGCAGCGGCGCCCTCTCATGCTGTGACATACCGGCCGGCACGATCAAGACCTACAAGGCCGGCACGTAGGGCAGGGGGTTCCGGCTAATCGTAGAAGCACGGTCCGGCCTTGCAGAGCTTGGGAGCTAGTTAGACGGGCAGCCGAAGCCAAAGGTCGTTGCTAGACAGCGTACCGGCCGGCGTGGCTATCTCCAAATCGACCACGCGAAATGAGCCGGGCTGATCATCATGCAGGTAACGAAGATGCCAGACCGGGCCAAGTTCTGGTGTAATGGCGAAGTCATCTAAGGCACTCGCGACGTATCGAACGGCATCGCGATGTGCTATCGGCGCGGAGAACATCGTGTCGATCAGCGTGGCGAGGCTCATACCTTCCTGGAGCATGGTTCGCGCGACTTCGTCTCCGTGGACGAGCCTAAGGGCCGATATGAGGGCCGCGATAGCGTCAGGGTTCTTTAGAGACACGGCAAATTCGTTTCAGGCCAAAAGCCGGACTATTGACGTACGGGCGCGTGGGCGGCGGTTGCGTGCTTTCGCAGGGCAATGCACGTCTGCTACAACACCTCAGCACGAACTTGAGCAACGCCACGATTTGTAATCCCCAAGCTGCGCGCGGCCGCCAGCGAGAGGTCGAGGACGCGGCCACGGACCCATGGTCCGCGGTCGGTGATACGAACGACCACCGACTTATTCGTCTCAAGATCAGTGACGCGGACTCTCGTGCCGAACGGCAGACGGCGGTGCGCCGCGGTTAGTAGATTCCGATCAAACGATGAACCGCTCGCTGTCTTGCCTTTGGAATAGGAATAGTAGGAGGCTTTTCCGGAAATGAATCGATTGAAGGATTGAGCCCCTGAACGATCTTTCAAGGGCTCTTGTCCGTTCGGAGACTGCGCTTGCGGCTCCTCCTTCTTTGTCTGATCGAGTCCTTCAGGAGCGGGCTCCGCGTGAGCCTTTGGAACGATGGACCATCTGTCATTGAATGTTTGCCCGACGGCAGGGGTTGCGTGAAGCCCCGTCCAAGTTGAGACCGCTGCAATCATTATCATTCCAGAAAGCGGACGCATGATCGACCTCGCTACAAATCACAAAACAGAGAAACAATGCAAACTCATAACGCACGTTCCGGCACATCCCCGATTCATATGTAGAAAGGTGATGTACTACCCATGGCAGAACGTAGACGCAGCGCAGCAAGCAGATAGCTCGCTGCAACGCACCACGTTAACGGCATCAGTTCTAGAGCTCTCTGGCGAAGCGAGCGTCAACACCGCCTGTACGTGCAGGGATTCAATCAGTGGCGTGAATGTCTTCGCCCTGATTATAGACACGAGGAGGACATTGAACGGACCGCCACAGTTTGGTGGGGCGAGAGGCCGCGACCCACCTAAGACGCTCCGTACGTTGCCTGCCATGGCTCGATGTTCAGTGGGCCGCTGGTCACTATAATGGCGCCGACCTGTGGGGTTGCCTCAAGGCGCAGGGATTTAGCCCGGTGCGAATCGTTGCCGAATGGGGACACGCCGTTGGCGTGCCGAAATGTCCAATGCTCAGAGCCTGCAGCGCGTACCGTCCGCGAGACCTATCGCGCGCTGATGACCAATGGCCGCGATACGCTATCAAAGTCAGAGACCGTCACTATTGCGGCAATTGAGCAAGGCATTCCTCTCCTGGTGGAAGCTCGAGAAATCATAGCCGGTTTCCGTGCGATGATCCGCAAGAAGGCTCACGGAGAGCTTGAATCATCGTTGGAACGAGCATGCGCAAGCCTAGTCGTGTCTTTCGCCAACGGCGTCATCAAGGACAAGGCCCCCGTCAGCGCAGCGATTACCGACGTCCTGGTCCAACGGACAGACCGAAGACCAGATCGCCAAACTCCAAACTGGGTTAAGCCCCAATGCCGGGGCATGGAAGGAGTAAAGCTTCCAGCCGCGCTGGCGCTGCTGCTGCGAGCGGATTTGCGCGGCCTCAGGCGGAAGGGACCGCGATGGATGCTCGTGGCGCTTCAGACCGCTGGAATTTTGAACGAGATGTTCAATTGGTTCAGAGAGGTGGCCAAACATTGGCCGGAGAGACGCAGATCACTAGAAGTAGTGGCGTAGACGGCACATCCAAATTGACTTTCATTGAGGCGATTAAGCCTAACGGTTCAATCTCAAAACAGAGACGGCAACCACTTCGTTCTCGCGGTATTGAACAGGCCGTGTGACACCTTTTGGGGCGGGGAACGGGCTTTGGAAAAAGACAACGCAGTCAAACCGATCAGGTTTGGCCAACGAAAAGTCGTGCCTCGCATCTGCGTGGCTGACTCGAAGAAACACATTCGATCTTTTCTTTGTGAAGCGCTTCAAGAACTCGGATTCGCCGTCTGTGAATGCGCTCACTCAGCCGAAGTAACCGGAGTAATCAACGCCGACATTCCTGATCTGCTTCTGCTCGGGTTTGCTGGCGAGGGCATGGAAGCGGTCCGTGTTTTGGAGCGACTCGCGGGCGAGCGCTTTGGTGGCCGGGTGCTCTTGTTCGGGCCTCCTCATTCGCAAGCGTTGCTGGCATTGGCGACGCTCGGAGCCCAACTCGGCCTGCATATGCTTCCCGTCCTCACCACGCCGTTTGGCGAGCTAGAGCTGCAGGCGAGCCTTGCTGACTTTGTGCCCTTGCCACCGCCGCGCCCCGGGCTCGACGCGGCAGAGGCGCTCCATAACAGCTGGCTTGAACTCTGGTATCAGCCCAAGATAAACACCCACTCTCTGCGCGTGGGCGGTGCCGAAGCACTCGTCCGCATCAGACACCCTCATTGGGGTATGGTCTCTCCCAGCTGTTTCAAACCGGACGACAGAGACCCGCATTACGCAGCTTTGTCGGAATTCCTTATCAACCAAGCGGTGGCGGACTGGCACTGCTTCGTTTCGGAATGCGGGCCAATTGAACTTGCTATCAATCTGCCGCTTTCGTTTCTCATAAGCGACGGTGCACTTACGACGATTGAGAAGCTTCTTCCTAGGCATCCGGCCCTTCCGGGGCTGATTATCGAAATCAATGGCACGGAGCTTCTGCGTGACTTCAGGCTCGCAAGGGATGCCGCGCATTCGCTAAAGTTCCACAATGTTGGCCTTTCCGTTGATGGGCTAGGTGCAGAATGGCCCTCGCTCCTCGGCCAGGAGGAGTGGCCATTTTTTGAGCTAAAGGTTGATCGAAAGTTTATCGATGGGTGCGCAGGTGACGGGCTAAAGCGCGCGGCTTGCAGGAGGATTTTAAAAATGTCCGAAGGCAAGACGCGAACGGTCGCGAAAGGGGCGGAAAAACAAGAGCCGATTTCCTGGCGGTCAGGGAATTGGGTTTCGACATGGCCCAAGGTTGTTATGTTGGCAAACCAATGAACCGCAGGAAATTTGCGCGGCATATCGCCAATACTCGGTTTACGACGGGCTGACGAGCTTGCACCAAAGAATAACACTGCGGGTGCGTTGGCACTCGGCGTCCCTGAAGCGAGTTGCTGGCGAGAATGGCAGGGGTTGCCGAGGTTCTGGCTGTGGACCTGCGTCGTGACACTTCCCGGTCCGCCGTTTGGGGAAGCTGGCTCGCTCGACGAAGCCAAGGGCCGCTTGCCGCCCATTGTGTACCGACGGGGAGGCGCATACCCGCATCAAGTACATTGCAGATCATCATTTCTAGTGACGTGCTGTGCATGAGCGCCACTTCCTATTAAAGCAGTTGTGGCTGGTCAAAGCTCCTGAGACATGGCCGGAATTCGAATGGGCTCGCCGCGGTAAACTGTGACAGTTCGAACTATTCTGTTTCCAGAAGATTCAGCTCTAATGAGCAAAACTGGAGCTTATGGACAATCAACGGACTGCGTCACGAGAGAAGGTTCTAAAGCCCGGAATGATCGAATTCGGGATTAATGCAGTACCGTGCATGGTCCGCAACGTCTCTGAAACTGGGGCGTCTCTCAACGTGACCAGCGCATTCGGCATTCCGGACTTTTTCACGCTGGTTTTGACCTTGGAAGGTCAGCGCCGTTCAGCTCGGATCATCTGGCGCAAAGACATGCAGATCGGCATCGCGTTCGAGTAAGCCCTCTAAACCACGAGCGCCGCAAATGCTCGCCCCGATCAAAGCTCGCGCTCCGTTGCGGGATGCATCCGGCTCTTCACCTTGACCCAATGCTTCTCGACACAAGTCGGGACCGATTTCGCCACGCTCAAGGGGCGCCCGGCGGGCGCGCTAGCAGCCGCTGTAAATTTGTTTCGCAGATACAGTGGCAGGTCGCGTGGGCCGTCCCCGTCTACCGCCAACACGAAGGCCCAAAGCTGAGCCTCGCTATTGTGCTTGCGAGAGTGCAGGGCGTTGAAATCGGAAGCGTCGTCGTCGACGCCAAGCACCACCTCCTCACCTCGACGACGAAGTGCTTCTGGTGGTTCTTCAGAGCGGCCGCGGCAATCCATGGGTAACGCTCGGTCCAATCCGTGCCATGCGCGATAGCAGCCGGCACGCGTTTGTCCGCGGATACATCCTGCTCTCTTGCGAGGCAGCAAAGGATGGGGAACGGCGGATGCGCTCGCTCTAACGCAAGCTGGCGATTTTAAAGCATAGGGTCGCTATTAATTAAAATATAGAAACGAAAAAGAAATTAAATATTGATAAATATTTGAAATTGAATAATTTGAGAGTGCCTGGCGCCGGACGAACGCGTCTGGCTACCGAGAAACGGCTCCCGCATCCCGCCCCTGCTTACGCCATGAGGTGTGAGGGGCCGTTTCTTGGCCGATGCTGAGGCGGATCATGCTACGCATGGCTGACTTGTTTCTCGTCCTATGACAGCAGCGGTGTTACTGGTTGAAATCGCAATTTTTATTGTTCTCGTGATGCTTTAACTGACGCGAGAAACTGAAAGTAGATGAGAAGCGGCACGCGATCGCGCATGATCGTCTCAGTCAGCTCGCCGCCCGTCGTACGGTCGGCGGGTTTTTATGTTGTGGAAGTGGAAAAATGACCCGCCGGTCACACCGGCCTTTTCGTCATTGCTCACGAGCTTGGGCCGCATGCCCGCCAGTTTCATGTAAGCAAGCCGTCGCCAGATCAGGTTCACAAGGGCTGTGAGTGCATTTAGCCGCTCGAGGCGGACTTCAGCGCGGGTGCAAAGCGTTCGGAGAATGTTGCGGCCTTGCCATCCCGGGCTGCAGAAAGGGCCGCCGAGATAATCGTTGAACACCCCACGAATGCGATCGGCAGTAAGGCCGCACCGAAAATAGTTTCCGCATATTACCCTCCTCGAGAGGACGTCAATGCCGTTCAGTTTTGGAGGGCGTTGTTTCCGCGTCATTCCGTGTGAGGCTCGAAACGGTTTCGTGCACGCGGTCGTGACGCAAGCTGGAGTTACGGCGGCAGGACCTGCGTTGTGCGCCGCGCAACAACATATGCTCCGAAAAGACCGATGGCGGAGAGACGGCCCCGGCTTCAGGGTTGGCTCTTGAGGTACGCCGGGGCCGCACCGCCAGCTTGGGCGAGCTAGCGAGACAGCAACGGCGCCGTGAGGACACGGGTTCCTCGCCGCGCAGGTCAGGCGAGGTTTAATTGGCACAATGTAATCCGCCGCGCTTTATTTTCGTTTCTACCCTGCGGCAAGCCACAATGCCTCTGACACTGCGGATGATCGGCCTGGATGATTACACGGTTCACGAGGACCGGCAGCTAGTCGGGCGCATCCGCTACGCCAACGAACGCTCCCCGGGGTTCTGGTTGTGGACGTGCATCGTGACGCTTCCCGGTCCGCCGTTCGGGGAAGCTGGCTCGCTCGATGAAGCGAAGGGGCGATTCATGGTCGCATGGGAGAATTTCAAGGCGAAGCATACGGCGGAAGAGTTGGGGAAGGCCTTCGCTGAGATGAACCGCGCCAACCGACAAGACCATTATCTGCGCTCAGTGCGTTAGCGCGTCGCATTTGATTGCAACAAAATTCGCCGGTTCACACTGACGGCCATTTCCAAGCCGACGAGTTCGTCCCGACTGTGTACGCGCCCAGCAGTGAGATTGCCCCGGCTTCAAGGGGGACTTTTGGGTGGCCGGAGCCGCTCCGCCAGCTCCGCGGGGAGCCGGCAAGATTCTCAAGCTCCCTATTGAGGTGTTCGTTCCCTGCTGGTCCATCGTTGGAAATTCACGGGAGGCGCCGGTTCACGTTGGCTGCCTTCCTCATGTGGGCAACATGACGCCTGTCCCAGTATAAGCGGTCATTTTTAAACTAAGTCCTAAGTTGGCGGGCTTTTCGTTTTTATCAGCTTCTGTCATGTTGCCACGGTCATTTTTCAGGAGAGACGCGCGTGGCAACAGGTATTGTGAAGTGGTTCAACGCGACCAAAGGCTATGGCTTCATTCAGCCCGACGACGGCGGGAAGGACGTCTTTGTCCACATATCAGCAGTGGAGAAGGCTGGCTTCAGTGGTTTGGCAGAAGGTGCAAAGGTGAGCTACGAGATCGTGAGCGATCGGGGCAAGCAGTCCGCAGGTAATCTGAGACTGTAGTCGTGGCTGGGACAGGGCCCGCCGGTTCGCGCCGGCGGGCCGGGCGCGTTGATCACGTGTATCGAAATTGAGTACACGCTTTGGTGCTGCGATCTTCGGCGCTTTCACCGCTCCAGTTCCTTGATGGCGTCCTTTAGCAGTTCGAGAAGCCGGATTTCACATGCCCCCATGACGAACTGATCGGCGTCGTCAGGCACGACAATCTGCCCCTGCACGTGTCCATCATGGGAGTGGATGATGAAGTCTCGGGCCTTGCACGCTTCGTTGCGGACGTTCGTTATCGCCTCAAGCGGACCCCATTCAATTCTGACAGCCATTGCTAACCCTCGCTCTTGGGGGAACGCGCGTGAGCTACTGCGGGTCATGAGAGTTGAGGAGCGGCAAAGCCGGCAGATCGATCGGCTCGCCTGGAGGTCGATCAACTCTGTTCGCTTTCTTTCCGCTGACGAGGACACCAATATAGCCGGCGCCCAGCAGCAGGGCCCCTGCGATCATCAGCCAGTGCGGGAATGCCAAGGACATGGTCGCTGGCCTCAAAAAGCGCTCACGGGCGCCGGTAGGACAAACCTATTCAACCATTTCGTGATTGAAGAAGTCAAATATTTAATTTATTTAATATATGCATTAACTAATTGTGAAATATTAAGAGCGCGGGGTGCACGATGCCCTCGATAGAGTCTATGCACTTCAGCAGCACAGGGCCTTCCGACCAGCACCCCTATGATCGCGAGCCGGGCGCGCCTCCTGCGTGGCGTCCTTCGGCAAGAGGGCCAATCGACGCCGAGCCCGAGGCCGCAAATGACACCGCGGGCGAATGGCCTCTGCTACCGTTTCCTGATGGCTCGTGCGCCACCTGCTGAGCTGTGACGCGGCGTCTCCACGCGTCATCGGAGTGAGGGCCCCGGCTTGAGGGAGTTTGGGTACGCCGGGGCCGCTCCGCCAGCTTGGGCGAGCTAGCGCGAATTAAATATCCGCGCGCCTTTCTGTTCCTTCAAAGCGTCAACCCGTGGCTCACGTCTCTGCCGGCTGTGTGCAATGGCGCGAAAGGGCTTCGCCTTGCAATTGTGCCGATCGTCTGGTGTAATGCTCAGATTGTCGAGATGTTTTTGCGGTCTTATTATTTTGAGGTCGTGATGAGTATTTCTGATCGTATCCCCTATGCCGCTATCGCCTTGCATCAACGTGTCGCCTTTCTAGAACATCAGATTGCAGAATTGGGCGTGTTGCGACACCGATTAATGCAAGCTGAGTTGCGACGCTACCGGTTAAGGTCGAGCCGGCGAGCTTCCGAAAAATCGCACACTCGCCGTCACGGTAGATAACCTTCCGCGCTCAACCGACAAAGAGTTGCCGGCTCCCGCTTGTAAGCCCAGGCTATGGGAACACGTGAGTCGGGGGATTCATGGAACGGAAGCCGTTTGAGAGCATGTCGGTTGAAGAGCTGTGGCAACTCCACACAGTCGTTAATGACATTCTTGCCGTGAGGCTCGTGGCCAAGAAGCAAGAGCTGGAGCGACGGCTTGGCCTGCTCAGCCGAGAAGACAAGACTCCTCGCAGCTAAGCATTGAGAGAGAGATATAAGGAAGGTGCCCCTCAGTTGCGCCTTTCTGCCGGCGGATTCTCTTTTGCCGACGGATGAAGAGGCAAAAGATCGAGAAGAGAAATTCTAGATGCTCATCGGCCCGTCTCAGCAGCCCGATTTATTGTGATATGGCAGCCAACATCAGAGCGGCTTTGAGGCGAATTTCGTCCCGTGTAGCCCGCCAGGAAGGCTGCGCCGAAGGTCTCGCCTTCGCCCTACTCCGCAGGAGAGGTGACGCCCTGCGCTATGAGCGGCGGCAACCGGCCGCAACCTTCGCTGTGGATCCAATAACGACAGATGCAGTCGGCTCACTGAGAGGACGCGCCCGATCAGCTGTGGCAGATGGAGTTCAAGGGCCACATGCCCCTTGCCAGCGGGAGGCGTTGTCATCCACTGACCATGGTCGACGATCACTCGCGCTATGCTGTGTGTCTGAAGGCATGCGTCAACGAGCAGCGTTCCGCCGTGCGGGGGCATCTGACCGATACCTTTCGCCGCAACGGCCTGCCGGAGACCTTCTACATCGACAATGGCTCCCCCTGGGGCGATACGTCCGGTGTTCGCTGCAGAGCGGGCTCGCTGTCGTTCAAACCGGCATTGGTCAGGCCGCCCCCGATATAGCTTGTCGCGTCGCACGGATGCGCATGCACGATGGGCCGGCGGTCGGCGGCAGTGCCGACGCTCGGTCCTCGTGCTGCGGATTCAGGTGCGGATCTCCTAGGCACGGGGCCGACTATCTGCGGGACGGCGCGAGAGACGGCCCCGGCTTCAGGGGGCTTTTGGGTCGGCCGGGGCCGCTCCGCCAGCTCAGGGCGGCGAGCCAGCAAATCTTCAAGCAACATCCCGTGCGGGGGCTTCTAAGGAGCGCGGTGCAACCCAAATTCCTAGCAGTCGTCGTCCAGGCATGACATGATGATCCATATTTGCGTTTCGGAGGGAAAGCCCGATGCGCCTTGTTTTGCCTTATCTCGGGATTTGTCTTTGCGCGTCACTCGCGGCGTGGTTGTCCTTCACGCTGCTCTATTGACCGAGCAAATCATCGCCAGGTGTCAGCAGCCGCACGTAGGTACCGCTCTCGTGCAGGTCGAGCCAGCCGCGTTCGACGGCATACTTGATGCCGGCACCGAACTCTGTGCCGCTTCTCTTGAGCATGTAGAGGAAAGGAGCCGCTTCTATTTTTTTAGGAGCAATCCCATCTCTCGCGCCATCCGCTTCACCGATCCGGTATGCCGCCCGAGGACTGCCGCAATTTCCGACGCGGCGCGCCGACGTGCCATCGCGGCAAGCCTCTTTCGCTCTCGGTCCACTGCTTTGGCTTGGATGATTTCATTTCGAGATCATCCGGCTGGCTCGACGAAATCGATATTGGGAAATTTCCGGGTGGCAACCCTTGACGGCTTGGTGCAGGCCGGAGTCTGATCACCGGCATGGGGCGACATCAGCACGACATCAACGATCTCGCGCGCATGGAGCGCATCTGCCTGGATTTGGCGGAGGAGAGCAGGGTGCCCAGAGAGGCCGGCGCATTGCGCGAGATGGCGGAAAACTACGGTCGAGAGGCTGCGAAACTGATCGTGGCTAGGACCGTAGATTGCCCGCGACGGGAACGAAAAAAACGAGCGATTTCAGCAAGGTTGACAAGACACCCCTGGTCCCGAACGCGCCGAGGCGTCCAGCGCTTTGCCGACAACCTCAGGGTTGCTGCAGGGGTAATTTTGTCGGCACTGATAAGCTTTGGGCGCAAAGCTTATCAGTTGGAGACACTACGCTAAGCCGATGCGTCAAGGCGGCAGTTACGGTGACGATCACCTCGCGGCCGGCAACTCCTGCGTAAGCTAGCTGAATATCGCGCTGAGCGCTCTAGCGCGGATCGATGTCGGGCTTCGTAGGCGGATCGGAGGTTGTCGCGACCGACTTGGAAGTTCGTCGTGCGGGGACTTTACTCCAGCCGGTCGCGTGAACGCAACGCGGCACCTCGTGAGCGGGCCGTTTGGGCCGGCATCGTCGCCGACGCCTCAGCGGATCATGGTCTTCCGCTCCGCTCCGTCTCGCCTGGGTACCACTTCGAACGCCGAAGCCAAACGGCGCGGCTGGAGCAGGACAGCGAACTCTTCGAGCGGTAAGGGCCGAGAAAAAAGATAACCTTGCGCCATGGTCGCGCCGTTTTCGGCCGCGAACTGAAGGTCTTCGGCCGTTTCAACGCCTTCGACGACCGTTTCGAACCCCAATTCGTCCGCAAGTCCGAGCGCCAGACGAAGGATCGTCTGCTTTTCGCGGTCGTCGGCGACACCCGTTACGAGCGTACGATCGAGCTTCACGGCGTCGAAGGGGAGCCTCGCCATGGTCGAAAGATTCGAATAGCCGGCTCCGAAATCGTCCATTGCGAACCGTATGCCCAATTGCCTGAGCAGGCTTATTCTCTCGCGCACGACGTCAGGATTGCGCATCGCGACCGACTCTGTGATCTCGATCTCGAGCTTTGGCGGCGGGAAGTCGGCCTCGCGAACGGCCGTGATGATATCCCTGATGAACAGCGGGTCTTCGATTTCCGTCGCTGCGACATTTACGGCGAGCACGAGATTCGAGCCGGCTCGGATCAAGCCCCCGATTTCGGCGAGCGCGCGCCTCAGCACGAAGCGGTCGATCTCCATGATGAGGCCGATCTCTTCCGCGATCTTGATGAAGCGCGCAGGAGGAATGTCGCCCTCCTTCGGGTGATGCCAGCGCGCCAGCGCCTCCACCCCTAGGATGCGTCCATCCCTGCAGGACACCTTGGGCTGGTAATGGACGACGAGCTCTTCATTGCGGATCGCCAAAGCGAGGTCGGTTTCGAGCGCATGGCGCGCACGCGCGATCTCTGCGAGATCCGGAGTGAAGAACGCGCAGGTATTGCGTCCCGAACTCTTCGCGACGTACATCGCAAGGTCGGCACGGATCAGGAGATCGTCATAGGTTGTGCCGTGGGTAGGACAGATCGCAATGCCGATGCTGACGCCGATGGTCGCATGGTTGCTCTGGAGCTTGAAGGAAACCTGCAGCGTCTCGATCATCTCGCGGGCACTGAGGCTCGCGGCTGCGACCGTCTTCATACCAGCGATGATGGCGACGAACTCGTCGCCCCCGACCCGGGCGAGCAGACATTTGCCGGCAGCGCCTTTGGACGTCAGCAAATTGCTCAAGCGCTCGGCCACCATCCTGAGCAGTTCGTCGCCAGCCTTGTGCCCGAAAGTGTCGTTGATGGATTTGAAGCCATCCAGGTCGAGGAAGAACAGCGCTGCGCCCTCTTCCGCGTCGATGAGCGCCGGCGCATCGATGCGCATCTTCTCCCGATTGGGAATGCGGCTCACCGTGTCGTAGAAAGCGAGCTGACGAATTCTTCGCGTGCTGGCCCGCAAATGCGTCAGCATTTGCTCGAATGCGAGGCCAAGGCCGCGGACCTCGCCGAGGCCCGTTGCGCGGAATTGAACGTCGAGATTGCCACCCGCGATTTCCTGGGCGGTCTTGGCCAGCGCTGAAAGTCCTTTCGTGAGGTGCCTCACGGCGGCCAATAGCGCGACGACCAAGGCACCGAGCGCCAGCGCCGCGGATGCCAGGAACTGCCACATCAGCGAACGCGTGTGGGATGCGCCGATCTGGAACATCTGATCGCGTGTCGTCGTCACCAGCGATGCGCTCGCAAACGTGCACACCTTGAGCGTCGCCTCGTAATCGACACAGCGCGCGACGTAGTTGCCGTCATCCGAGCGCTGCAGCCCGGCCAAACGCGTCCTGGCGCCGCTGAATCTCGCCCCTTGAGGCCCCGCGGAAGACACGATCTCGCTGTCACCCGTGATAATGACCACGCCGGCATTGGCCAGCGAGGTGAAGTTCTCGAGAGTCCGTTCCGTGCGGCCGAGCGGTCGGATCGCGGCAAGCGCGCCGACGAGGTCGCCAAAGTCGTCAAACACGGGCTCGATCGCGGTGTGCGCGATGGTTTGGCGCTGCGGCAGTCCGAGCGCCGACAACTCACCCAATTTGAGCTCATAAGTGCCTTCCTCACCCTGCGGGTGCGAGCGGCTATTGTCCTTGAGGATCGGGTTGAGATTGATAGAGAGAGCGGTACCTTCGAACGCCTGGTTCAGCGCGAGTAGGTCGAGGGACGTGTTGGCGCCGATCACGCGACCGCTTCCGTCGAAGGCGATCAGCCTTTCGAAGCCGGAGGTCGAAGCAACGATGCTGAGCAGCTCGCGGATGGTCACATCGTTGTTCGAGGCGACGGCCTTGGCGACATCGGCGCGCTGAGCGATCTGACGCAGGCGAGATGCGGTTTCTGCGCCTAGGGCCTCGATTCGCGCTCGCGCCAACTGCGCCTCGCCGTCGAGGCGATGAGCGAGCTGGTCTTCGGAGAGTTCACCCAGTGCCGCAGCCTGGTGCCTCAGTTGCTGCTGCAGGCGTAGCGCCGTCGAGCCACCGATGAGGCCGAGCCCGAGGACGCCGGTCGCGAGCACGACGGCAACAAGGCGCATGGCGATAGACGAGGGGACGCCCGGAATTCCGGACGCAACGGCCCAACGACGCCAGCGGGGTGGCGCCCTCGATGCCTTTTCCGAATCCGTATCAATCGCCGCCACCGCCAGCACCCTGAACTTGCGGGGCCGGTCAATGTCGCTCGCTGAGGCCCCTGAGCGTGTTCCAGGGCGACATTAGGCGAGCGAAGCATTCAATATCGTCTATTTACCGGCTATTTGTGGGTGAGTAATTAACAATCGGTTTTTCGAAACCATCAAATTTTGCGCTTCTGTCCGCCACAGTTGATTCCGAATGGACGGCGTTGCGACAACAGATGGTTTAGGTTTCTTTGCCAGATTGCGCACCTCGTGGTTCGAAGGGGTCTGCCATGGCATTTTCGAGGATAACGGCGGCAATTCTGGGCCTCTGCCTTGCGGGGGTGAATGCCGCTGGCGCCGAAATACCCAGGCTCGACATCGTCGGGACTGGAGATGGCATCGATGTCCTGCGCGTCATCGCGATGAGCTTCATGCAGCAGGAAGGATCGGCACGGATCGAGGTCCCGCCGAGCATCGGTTCTGGCGGAGGCATCGCGGCCGTGGGGTCCGGCAAGGCGATCTTGGGGCGCGTCGCACGCCGGCTGACCGACGCCGAAGCGGCTTCCGGCATCGTCTACAAGGCGATCGCCCGCCTGCCATCGGCTTTCATCGTCCATCCCGCCTGTGGGGTGAGTGCCGTTACAAGCGATCAGCTCGCTGCGATCTATTCGGGCCGCCTCGCGAATTGGAAGGAGCTGGGCGGCGCCGATTTGCGCATCCGCGTCGTGCGGCGCGAGGACCAGGACAGCACTCTCACCGTACTGCGGGCCAGCATGCCCGGCTGGCATGATCTCGAGATCACCGAGAAATCGAAGACGGCGACCACCACACAGGAAGCGATCGAAACGGTTCGCGATGTTCAAGGCGCGGTCGGCTTCGGCCCGTTCTCGCGGCCGTTGGAACAAGGGCTCACAGTGCTTCGCGTGGATGGTCACTACCCGACCGACGCGGACTATCCCTCGAGCGTGGTGCTGGCGCTGATCTATTTGAGGACGTTGCAGGATCCGGACGCCTTGGCCTTTCTACGCTTTGCCGATACGCAGAAGGCGGCCGACCTCATCATCAGCCTCGGTAGTCTACCCGTCAAGCCGTGAGCCGCCGGCGCTGCTGAGCTCCGCGTCGGCTCACAGACCGGGACGATGAGGCTGCTCCCGGCTTCGCCATAGACGGGTGACCTTGTCCATCAGCGATGAGGTTTGCGAGCTCGGCAGGAACGGATCGGCGTAGCATTGCGCATTGGCCGAGCGCGCCTTGTTCTTCACGGTATCGACGAGACCAACGGGGCCGGCGACGTAGACCGTATCGTCCAGCCCGAGCAAGGGGAGGTAGTGCGACGGGCGCCCGGGCCTGATCGGCAGGGTGGATCCGACCTCCGTCGTCGCAATGACGTCGCGGACACCGTCGTCGATCAGCCACTGCAACGAGGGAAGCATATAGAGGTTGTCGGCATCCCGGCTGCCGGCGACGACCACCATCTCGCGGTTGCGCTGGGTCGAGCGCGCCGAGCGGGCCAGCGCCCAGATCGGGGCCCAGCCTGCTCCGCCGGCGACCAGCACGAGCGGCCCCTGGCCCTGTCGCAGATAGGCTTGTCCGAACGGGCCTTGCACATGCGCCGCATGGCCGGGCCTGATGGCCTTGCCGAACTGCCCCGACACGGTGCCGTCAGGCTGGCGCCGGATGTGGAAGACGAGTTCGGCTTGCTTGAAGGTACCATCGAGTCTGAAGGTCGGGCTGAACTCGCGCGCAGGATAGCCGGAAAACTTGACGCGCACATATTGGCCCGGCCGAAACTCGAGGGGCGCTGAGGTCGTCAGCACGACTTCGGCGATCTCTGGCGAGAGCTCGTTGATCTCGGTCACGGCGCACGCCCGCTTCATCGGCAGCGGCAATTCTTCGAATTCGATCTCTGCGTCGCCAGCGACCGCGGCCTGGCAGGCGAGCACAGTACGGCCGTGGCCTGAGCCGCCGTCATCGACCGAGCCCGACACCACCGTCACCCGGCAGCTCTGGCATTGTCCCGATCTGCAGTCGTGCGGAATCAGGATCGAGCCGCCGAGCGCCGCATCGATCAGGCTTTCGCCGGAGCGGGCTTCGACGAGCTTGCCGTTGAGGACGAGCCGACAATGCCTCGTCATCGCGAGGCCTCCGGGCGCCGCGAATTTCCGCGAGCAGACCGCTGCTCGCCGCGCCAGAATGCGATGCGAGGATGAGGGCGAAACCATGCTTCAGCGCAGTGACGCCGTGGTGCCCTCCGGTCGAGCTCGCGGCCGCCCGTGAGGTGGCTATTTCTCCGTGACGACAAGCACCGGGCGGTTATGGGTCGCATGCCGCGTCTGTGCATGGTCGAAAACAGCGACCCACATGTAGAGATCGCGGGCTGGCACGAAGGCCTTGTCATATCTGCCATCGCTTTTCATGTTGCGCGTCAGCTCGAGCGTCCAACGTCCGTTGCTCCATTTTGAAACACCGGTGACATTGGCCCGCTCTCCTTCGGTGTCGCCGGCAATAATCACGCCAGGCAGGATCGTGCCAACGGGAATCCTCGCGTCGGCCTCTGGAGCGTAGGGTTCGCTCTCCCGGTCGAACATGTACCAGCGGCCGTTTTCGTCGTCGCTGCTGTCGGGATTGAGATCGAATTTGCCGAGCGCTGCGACCTGCGCCGTCCAGTCCTTGGGAAGCCGCAGAACCGTCACGGGCCCCTTGTCGTCCCTGTGGATGAACTTGAAATTATACGAATAAAGAGAGCGACCTGGCTTGTTCCAATAGCCGCCTTGGTAGCGGGCATCGTAATTTTGGTCGTCCAGGGTCGGGGCGTAGGGCGGGCCGATATATTGGCTATCGACACGGCCGAGCATGCCCCCGCGCGACGCCTTCCACTGCCACATGTCTATGTAGCTGCCATCCGTCGTGAAGTGGAAGCCCCGGCCGTTGATCGGCATCGGTTTGCCGGGCAGCGGGTTGGCGCCGAGATCCGTCGCGCCTGCGCCGCCGAGCGATGGGTTATCCGAGAAAATGACCGCCAGTTTGTCCTCGTAGAAGTCGACGGCGTCTTGCAGGCCCGCACGCTCGTCGAGGACGTGCCAGCCGTCCTCCTTCTTGATGATCGGAATGCGGCGCAGGGAGCGGGTGGGATCTTCCCAGCGGAAGGCGAAATAGATCTTCTGCCCGTCGTGCAGGGCGCGCACCTCCACGAGCGATTCGCCCGATCCGCTGAGATTGGCACCCTGCTGGGCGCGGATGAAGACCGGGCGCGCGCGCGACCAGGCGGGATCGCCCATGGCGCCATCCAGCTTGGGCGCGTCGCTCACCCGCGCGATGACGAGCGTATCGCGCGTCGCCCAGTCGAGCCCGGCGACGCCGCACGCGATTGCCACCCCGATTGCCGCGGCGACGAGAAGAGGCCGCGGCCGCACGGCCTTCGTGATCGCGAGCGGGGTGGGCCGAAACACGCGGAAAATCTGCGGCCACCCGCCATAGAGATAATGCGCGGCGACATGCGCGAAGATATAGACGAGCGAAACGAAGGCGGCGGTCGAGTGGAGATAAGCCCACCAGCCGCCATAGCCGAGATACATCATGACGCCCGTCGCCGTGAGCAAGATCACGAGCGCATAGACGAACCAGTGCAGGATGACGTTGACGGCTCCCCATTTGAGGCGAGCCGGAGCGCGCATCGCGAGAATCCGCGTCTTTTTGGGGCTGTTGCGCTCGACGAGGCCGCTGCGCGCGAGGTAGGCGACGTAGGCCGACCCGCAGAAGAAGACGGCGAGTCCGGCGAGCAAATGCCAGGAGAAGATCTCGCCCTGTGGCAGGACGGGAGCGAGCCATTTCGAGAAGGGGGCGTGCAGCGCGTCCGCTGCGATGCGTAGGCCGGTAACGAGGCTGACGACGAACGCGAGGGCGGTCGCCCAATGGAGCGTTATCGTCCCGACATCCGTGCGTGGCGGGCCATCGTGAGGCTTTGTTTGAGCGAGGCTTCTCTCGGTCAAGGCGTCGGCGTTCGTTCGAGCGGTGTCATTTTTCATTGCGTAAAGCTTACCCTGGTCAACCGGCAGAGCCACAGCGTCCGGTTCTCGCTCTCCCGGAAAAGCGGACAGCTGCGAATAAACTACCTCCGCGATATCATAAGCAAGTTGTCAAGTCTGGCGAGATCGCTCTTTTGGCGACAATTCGTCCCCAGTTGGCTGTCCTCTGGACATTCGAGAAGGCGCGAGCATCGCGAGGTCCGTGGGATTTCTGGCGGGCAGTTTTGCTCCCCCTTGGGGACACCCTGCTGGCGAAGGCAATCAGGCGAAGCATTGGGGATTTGGCGAGATGGACGTGGTCGCCGAAGCAGCCAAGACGGCGGGTGGCTAGACCATGTCCATCATAGCCTCGGCAGAAACCGTTGACCTACACCAAGCCAGACGGAGAGACGTGGATGACCGCGACATGGGATGAAGCCAAGGGCCTACAGCGTCCTCTTGCAGACGGTGCGCTGCGAATCGTGGCACGAGGGGTGAAAGAGGATCGAACTGCTGCATGAAACACACAGAGGCACGTCCCTACGCACGAGAACTCCTTGAACTCGCCGCAGGCGTGCAGCCGATCAACGACCGCATCCACATCGAGAAGATCAATTATCCCTTCCTCTATACACTCAAAGGAAAAGGTACCGGGTTCGGCGCCGGCATCAGGTGCGCTGTTGAAAAGGGTTGGCTCGAGCTGCACGAAAGTGGGACTTACGTGCGGCTGCTGACGGCTGTCGAACGGGCTGCTCAGTCAATAGATCAGCGTGAATGACAACCACGTCGCCAGTGACGCGCAGAGACCAATTCCGAGATAAGGCAATGCAAGGCGCATCGGGCTTTCCCTCCGAAACGCAATTAAGAATCATCATGTCATGCTTGGACGACGACTGCTAGGAATCTTTGGGTGCAGTCCGCGCGCCTTAGGACCCGGCGCCCGTGGAAAGTTTAATTTCGCTGGTTCGATTGAGCCGGCGGAGCGGCCCCGGCATTAACACCGGCGCCCAAGCCGGGGGCGGCAATGCCCACACATCACTCACGGGCGTTATGCTCAGGATGTAGAGGCCCTCATCCAAGGGTAACAAAGCGAGTTCACGAGCGCGGAAGAAAGTTGTCGATGTGACGATCCCGTCCGCTCTACCAACACGCTTTCGGCGCGATACCAACGGCCCTACCAAAAAAGTCACCGGATGGAGACCCCGGAGGGAGCAGCGCCTTGGCTTCGGCGTTTGCCTGCTCAACCATGCCGACTGTGACGCGCCGTCTCTTTCGGTCGAGGGATGAGTGTTGGCCGCGCGGCAACGCCCGATAGCGCTGCCCACCAACTAAGTCAGGTTCGCGCTCCCATCGCTAACCAAGGCGACCCGATATCTTCTCTGGGTGATTAAGTTTTGATCGACTTTTGAACCCTGCAAATTTAACCGCGCTTCCGGTGGGGAGCTTTGTTCATGCAAATCGATTTGAGGTCCGCCGAGCGCAGCCCGGCGAGGGATGCTGAGGTGGAGGACTGCCCCTCCGATATTACAACTGCGAGTAAACCCGCCGCCGCGAAAGACAACGCCGAAAACACGCACTGGCCGCTCATTCCATTTCCTGACGGTTGGTACGCGACGTCGTGAAACGGTCGAGATCGGCGCCTTACGCGTTGGCGCGGGTCGGGTCGCGGCGGATCGACCGCGCCGATCCGTGCCGGCGTTAGTGGCGGCGGATCAGGTATTTGTGGAGTTCGAGCGTCGCCAGAAGAACTGCCAGTCATGCCGAGCTTAGGAACACTTTTTGGTGCCGCGAGGTTTCCTTCCTCATCAGAGGCCTAGCATTGCGGAGTTCTCTTCCATGGATACCCAGATCGTGATGGACCACACAGGCGAAAGCAGACATTTCTTTGAACAAACTGATCCGAAGGGGCTCGCCGAGGCTGAACGGCGATTTAAGCAGCTCACCAATCAGGGGTTTACTGCCGCGACGCGAAAGGCGGGCAGTGAACTGAAGGTCACACGGTCGTTTGATCCCACCGCGGAAGAGACGCTATTCTATCCGCGTCTCGTCGGCGGCTAAGCTATCGCGATGCGACGATGTTTCTGTCCAGACGCAGCGACGCTAACAATACGCGCTTCCGCGCCCTCCGTGAGCTTTATCGGAGCTTCACCGAGCAAAATGGCCCGGAAGCGCGTTCGCGGCGTCTGCTGCGGGATTGGTTATCTCCAGAGCAGCGCGCGCAATTCGATGCCAACAACTATTTCGAAGTCACCGGTTCTCACACCGGCAGACGATATCGAGTTCAATATGGTACCCTGAGCAATGTTGTAGAGCTCGACGCATCAGGGCAGCCCGCGATCGGCTGGTGTTTCGTTCCCGAACGTCCTCTGGCGGCTGGCGATGTGATGCTCGCCCAGAAGATCGCGCTCGAAACCGACGAAGCCGCAGTGCTCGCGCTTGCCCACCGGTTTTCTCTGAGACTGCCGTCTCTGCCCCGAGTAGTGCGGCGTGCTTACTAGGTCGCCCAAGGATCTAGGGATGCACCGCCAGCGCCTGGTGGTCGACCTGAAGGCCTGGGAGGGCTTCGATTGCAGGCTGCCGATTGCCCAGATAGAGCAGGACATCGCGGCGATAGACACGGGCTGGAGGCGCTTTCGGGGTCTGAAGCCAGTTAGGCTAACGGGCCAACCCGGTGGCGGCGAGTGCGCAAGGAGGACAAGTGCTGCGATCTTTCATCATGACTGCCCTCGCACTGGGTTGGGGATCCTCGTCCGCGCTCAGCCTGACGTCGGAGGAGATCATCGCTAAGCTTCGCGCCGCCGGCTATTCGCACATCCAGGAACTACCAGCCGGAAAGATAAAGACCTACAAGGCCGTCAAGGAAGGCACCGCGCGCTGGCACAGGGATCGCGATCCAGCCAAGTCTAGACGCGCGGTGAAGGAGTATCTGGCGACCCTCAACGATACGGCGTGGGGCGCCGCCAGCGATGTCGTCCCGAAGTTTGTTTCGCCATCCGATCCGGCAGCGCAATGGACCGGGGCTCACAAGGGGGCGGCATTCTTCGCGTACTCCGATAACTATCTGATCGACGTGAAGTTCGGTGTCATCGTTGACGTCGAGGCCTCCCGCGCCATTCGCCAGGCCGAGGTCGGCGCAGCAAAGACCATCGTCGAACGGACCGAGGAGCGCTTCGGTCTCAAGCCAGAACGGCTTATCGGAGATACCGCATACGGGGCTGCTCCGATGCTGAACTGGCTGGTCGAGGAGAAGGGCATCGGGGCGCATATCCCTGTGTTCGATAAGTCGAAGCGGGATGACGGTACCTTCTCGCCGAGCGACTTTCGATATGACCCGGCCGGCGACGTCTATCACTGCCCGGGTGGTAAGCGGCTTGGGACAAGCGGTACCGTGCATGAAGGCAAGACGCTGCTGTATCGAGCAAGCAAGCTCGACTGCGATGTATGCCCGCTTAAATCGCAGTGCTGTCCAAAAGAACCGTCGCGCAAGATCCCGCGCGACATCCATGAATACGCCCGAGACGTTGCCCGGTCGATTGCCGACACCGAAGACTTTGAGAAGTCACGACGTGAGCGCAAGAAGGTCGAGATGCGGTTCGCACATTTGAAGCGCATCCTGAAGCTCGGTAGGCTTCGACTGCGGGGACCAAAAGGCGCTCAGGACGAGTTTGTTCTTGCTGCCATCGCCCAGAACCTGCGGCGGCTCGCGTCGCTGGGCGCTCGTCCACCACCCGCTCGGGCTCTGTGCATTGCGTAGCGTTCGAGTTGCGTAGAGAGCGTCAGGGCCGGCGGATCAAAGCCGGTCGTCCTTAGAGAAATGGCCGAACGATCCATCGCTAACGGCCGACTTCTGCAACAAAATCGGCCAATACCGGAAGTAGCCAACCTGTTCGATCACCCAGTCGACGCGGACGCTGAACGTCGGTGGAAATTCGAGCGATGCCGCTCCGGGCATCAATCTTCCGCACGCTAGGTGACTACCTATCCAAATGCCGCGATTGCAAGCACAACGGCGGCGACGAGGATCGGACCTGCATCGGAGAAAAAGGGAATCATGTGGCTGACCTACGCACTGCCCGATGATCACGAACCTAGAAATATCGCCACGGACAAGCACGCGCAATCTGTGCGCTAGGAACTTTGTTCAATCTCATGATCGTTCTAACATTTGCACTGACGCAGACAGGACAGAAGAACCAAGACTCACTTGCGATTACCCTCGGACCCGGACTGGGATTGTAACCGCACATCGTTCGATGACATTGAAAACCGTCACAAGCATCATAACCCATGAATGCAATTTCAGGGGCGGGATAACCTGAACAATACACTTTCGTTCCAGTCCAGCATTTGCCACCGTTCCCTTTTGAATCACTCTTCACGTATGTCATTCCCAGATCAGTGCAGTCTGCTGGCGACCCATAGCAAAATGGGGCTGTCCCGATCCACATCCCTGACTCCGCAAATGCATCTCTGCTTACCAAGATAGCGGTTAGTGCGAAGACTATCCTGAATAGGATCATAGAAGCCTCCCTACCTGTAACAGATGTGGAGGGGGCACCAGGTGGATACCCTGAGACCCACCGCAGAAGATATTTGAGCAACCAGAGACGCCTGTAAAGAAAAGATCCGCATGTCGCACGACTTACCAGTGGTCAGTCGCACTGCGCGTCGCAAGGCCCAGTGATGACATCAGCGCCCGCAGACTTTCCGTGATCCAGATCAAGGGATTGGCCTACCCCTTGGGGGTCATATACGCCTAGGCAGGCTGGACATGGCTATGATGGCGCAGCGGACAGTTGTGGTCGTGATCGACGACGATGCGAGCCTTCTGAAGAGCGTGGCGCGGCTGTTGGCGTGCCACGGCATTGAGAGCCGGACGTTCGCCTCGGCCGAGGCGTTGCTTGAGAGCGACAGCGTGCAGACGGCAACCTGCTTGCTGCTTGACATTCACCTCGGGGGAATTTCGGGGATCGCGCTGCAGCGCCGGCTTGCGGCATCGGGATCGAAGTGGCCGGTCATCTTCATGACCGCGAGCGACGACGAGGCCACGCGCAATGAGGCGATGGACGCCGGATGCATCGCCTATTTGCGCAAGCCGTTCGCACAGGATGACTGTAAGCGTGGCGTTGAGGCCCTTGAGAATTTTTGTACTCAGTCCTGAGAGCACCGCTAGAAGAGTCTTCTTCTGCAA